>JAEYWT010000141.1 GCA_023428865.1 Bacteroidota bacterium
CTCTTGAGCTTGATAAGTTTATAATGGAGCTGGACTTTAAGGAAGAGGTACGAGTCCAAGTCATCGGGGTCACCACGCTGTTGGCCTGCAGCGGTCGGGTTTAGGCCGAACTGGTAGAGCCGCCCGGTACGCAGGCTAGGATCCGCGAGGTAAGTGGCCACCTCCCCACGTTGGGATAGTAGGATGTCCGGATCGAAGTACGTGGTTCTCACATCGTCGATATAGTCCGTATACGTTTTGGTGTATTGAAGCTCGATCCCTAGGCTCATGGTCTTGGAAAAGGATTTGCGCAACCCCACGCCCATGGGTATGCACCAGGCAAAGTTGCTGTACTCAGGCGGGCCATTGGGCAGTCCCTGTCCTTCGGTGCTCAACGGTTTCAGGCGCACCCAGGTGTTCTGGAACTGGGCCTTGGGGTCGAAGTAGAAGCCTCCGATACCCACAAAGGTGTAGAAACCCACCCGGGAAGACTTCGTGCCTTGTACCCCGCGCAGGTCGTACACATGGCCAACCTCCTCACGGTACAAATGGAACTCGTAGGCAAGGGAGAACTCGTAGATGTCCGATCGGAAGCTGAGGTTCCGGTTCTGGCGGAACTCCTCTTGCGTAAGGTTGTCGTTACCGGCAAGGACCCCATAGGTCATGCGTGTGCGCACGGCCATTTTCTGGGCCACGTAATAACGATAGTCAACGTGCAGTGCAGGACGGGTCTGGCTCAACTCCAAGTCCCACAAGAAGGGCGAGCCGATCTGGTCCCTTCCGCCCAATTCCCCCAGGAAATTGCTAAGGCCGAAGCCCAAGCTCACTTCTTGTCGTTGGGTCTTCCAATAGTTCGATTGACGGAAGTATTGACCGCGCGCTTCACTGCAGAGCAGGAACGCGAGCAGGAGCATGAAGGCGGAACTCCGGGTGGTACGGGTCATGCTGTGCGCCTCACCTGACCCAACGAATATACATGATCTTGGCTCATAAGCCAATTCGGACCAGTACATCCCGTTGTTCGGATCGAGGCATCCGGAACCTTTCTACGCGATCGGCTGAAAAAGTTGCATTAGCTGGCCTGCGTGCAATGCCAAAGCACCACACCAGCACACACCGAAACGTTCAGGGAGTGCTTGCTGCCATGTTGGGGGATCACCAAGCAGCCATCGCAGGCTGCCACCACCGCGTCGGAGACCCCGTTCAATTCGTTGCCGAACACCAAGGCCAGTCGCTCACCAGACCGCAAAGCCACATGTGCTAGGGATATGGCTTCTAGTGTCTGTTCTACAGCAAGTACCCGGTAACCCTCAGCTTGTAAGGCCTGCACGGCTTCCACCGTGGTGGGGGCAGTGCTCCAGGGCACTGACTGGGTTGCGCCCAGTGCGGTCTTTTCGATCTCGCGATGCGGCGGCTGAGGTGTAAAGCCACAAAGGATGATGCCTTCCGCGCCGAAGGCATCGGCGGTGCGGAAAATGGAACCCACGTTGTGCCGGCTACGCACATCATCCAGCACCAAACGGATCGGTCGCTTTTCCCGGGCGAAATGCTCATTGGCACTGGGTCGGGCCAGTTCATCCATGGTCAGCTTGCGGTCGGTGGCGGGCATTGTTCGGAAAATGTGAAGATCGGGATGTGCTTCAATGATGGTAGCCGCAGGGGAGGTGAGTACCTTGCCCGGCTTTGCCGAAGGTTCGTCGTACGTCGGACGAAAGTAGGCGCTCAGATCATGGCCAAGTCCGCAGAAACCCCCTTGATGCAGCAGTATAGCAGCATCAAAGCGAAATATCCCGATGCCCTGTTGCTCTTCCGCGTGGGCGATTTCTACGAGACCTTCGGCAGTGATGCGGTCACCGCTGCCGGCGTGCTCGGCATCACCCTCACCAAACGAAACAACGGCGGTAATGCCGATATGGAGCTGGCTGGCTTCCCGCATCACTCGCTAGAGACCTACCTGCCCAGGCTGGTCCGTGCCGGCTACCGGGTGGCCATATGCGATCAGCTCGAGGATCCCAAGGCCACCAAGACCATCGTAAAGCGTGGTGTCACCGAAGTGGTGACCCCTGGGGTGGCCTATAGTGATCAGGTGGTGGATCACCGCACCAACAATTGGCTGGCAGCGATCTGCGGGCAGAACGGCCGGTTCGGGGTGGCCTTCCTCGATGTCACCACAGGCGAATTCTTGGTTGCGGAAGAAGATGGTGAAGAAGCCGCGCGGCTCATCGATCGCCACGCCCCCAGTGAGCTGCTGCTATCCAAAGGCGCCAAGGACCAAGCCTTGCTCATGGCGTGTGGCACCTACAACACCTTCGCGCTGGACGACTGGGCCTTCACGGACGACTTCGCTCGGGAGAAACTGCTGCGCCAGTTCGCCACCACCACCTTGAAGGGCTTTGGCATCGAAGACCTGCGGCTTGGCCAACGCGCGGCCGGTGCCATCCTTCATTATTTGGGAGAAACCCGCCACGACCGGCTTGCCCACATCGATCGCATCGGTTGGATCCGACCACAAGCCTACGTGGGTCTCGATCGGTTCACGGTGCGCAACCTGGAATTGGTGAACGCGGTGAACGAGGGTGCCCGCACCCTGCAAAGCGCAGTGGACCGTTGTGTAACCCCCATGGGTTCGCGACTGCTCAAGCGCTGGATCCTCTTTCCACTGGTAGAGGCATCAGCGATCAACGCACGGCTTGATCGGGTGCAACAGGTATTGGCCGATCCTGGATTCGCAGAAACGCTGGGTGAAGAGTTGCGCAGTATCGGTGATCTGGAACGCTTGGCTGGTAAAGCTGCCGCAGGCCGTATCAACCCACGGGAGTTGTTGCAAGTGCATATTGCCTTGGATGCGGCACAACGTATCAAGGACGTGTTACAAGGCCGCCTTACGGCCGGTCTCTTCGAGCTGCCAGAAGGTCTTTCAGTACACATCGCCGCAACCATCGAACAGGATCCTCCGGTGAATCCTTCGAAGGGTGGGGTCATCCGCGCAGGTGTGAGCGCTGAGCTGGATGAGGTGCGCCACGTGAGCGGCCACGCCAAGGAATTGTTGTTGGAAGCACAACGCCGCGAAAGTGAACGTACGGGGATCCCATCGCTGAAGGTGGGCTTCAACAATGTGTTCGGCTACTATCTCGAAGTGCGCAACACCCACAAGGACAAGGTGCCACCCGATTGGGTGCGCAAGCAGACCTTGGTGGGGGCCGAGCGGTATATCACCGATGAGCTCAAGACCTTGGAGGAGAAGATCCTCGGAGCGGAAGAGCGCATCCTTGCCTTGGAAGCCGAACTTTTCCGACAGGTGGTAGAAGAGGTGGTGAAGCGCGTGGGAACGATCCGTGATGCTGCCGGCGTACTGGCAGAGTGGGACGTCTTGCGGGGCTTCGCCTGGAACGCCAATGCGTGGAAGTATTGCCGACCTGTCATCACTCAGGGGCACGAGCTCGATGTGCGCGATGCACGGCACCCGGTCATCGAGCAACAATTGCCACCCGGTGTTCCCTATGTGGCCAACGATCTGTTGCTGGATCCAGAAAGCCGCCAGATCATCATGATCACCGGCCCCAACATGAGCGGTAAATCGGCGCTGTTGCGGCAGACCGCCTTGATCACATTGTTGGCACAGATCGGCAGCTACGTGCCCGCATCGGCAGCCACTATTGGATTGGTGGACCGCATCTTCACCCGCGTTGGGGCATCGGACAACCTCACCACCGGCGAAAGCACCTTCATGGTGGAGATGAACGAGACGGCGAGCATCCTCAACAATTTGAGCGATCGCAGCCTGGTGCTCTTGGACGAGATAGGCCGTGGCACCAGTACCTACGACGGTATTTCCATTGCCTGGGCCATCGCTGAATTCCTGCACGAGCATCCGGGGCGCCCCAAAACGCTCTTCGCCACGCATTACCACGAGCTCAATGAGATGGCGGCTAGCTTCCCACGGATACAGAACGCCAATGTGGCCGTGCGCGAGGTGGAGGGCAAAGTATTGTTCTTGCGCAAGCTCACTCCGGGTGGCAGTGATCGTAGTTTCGGGATCCATGTGGCCCAAATGGCCGGAATGCCGGCCAAGGTGCTGGCGCGTGCCAAGAAGGTGTTGGCCCACTTGGAAGCCAGCCACGCCGGTGATCTGGGCGAAGCGCCTACGGCCGATGGCCCGTCTCTAACGCACAAGGCTTCTGCTGACGGTCTGGGGCGTGAGCTGCAGCTCAGTTTCTTCCAGTTGGATGATCCCGCCCTGGAGCGTATCCGGCAGGAGATCATGCAGTTGGACATCGACACCCTAACACCGGTGGAGGCCTTGTTCAAGCTGAACGAGATCAAACGATTGGTTGGCGGAAGCAAGGCGAAATTGAAGAAGGCGTGAAAGGTGTTGTGAAGTGGATCCGTCTTGTTATATTTGCGCCCTCGTTCGCCGAAAGCGTCAGTTGAAGCGGACCGTATTGCGAGAGTAGCTCAGTTGGTAGAGCACGACCTTGCCAAGGTCGGGGTCGCGGGTTCGAGTCCCGTTTCTCGCTCAGGAAATGCCTCCGTCAGGGGGCATTTTTCATTCTGTGTTATCCGGTTAGGTACTGATCCGCACCTTTGTACGGTTGCCCGGGTGGTGAAATGGTAGACACGAGGGACTTAAAATCCCTTGGTCCGTAAGGGCTGTGTGGGTTCGAGTCCCACCCCGGGCACTAGGTTCTAGAGGAATGGAGAGGACCCGCATCGCGCCTACACCGAGCGGCTTTCTCCACGCCGGTAATGCGTTCAATTTCTTGGTCACCGCTGGGTTAGCGGGATCGCTCGGCGCTGAATTGACTTTGCGGATAGACGACCTGGATGCCGAACGCACCAGGCCGGAGTTCGTTGGGGATGTCTTCCGCTCGCTGAACTGGCTGGGTATCCGTTGGCACAATGGCCCCCTAGGACCGGACGACTTCCATTCAACTTGGTCCCAACAATGGCGGTTGGAACGCTATCGGTCGCTGGTGGAAAGGCTTCGCGGCCTTGATCTGCTTTACCCCTGCGACTGCTCGCGTACCCAACTGAGCGAGCAGGAACGAGGCGGCCATCGTTGTCGGGAGCGTACGGCGATCGGGGCCGCCGATGGAATACCGTTGCGGCTTCGCATCCCTGCGCACGGTGTGGTGGAGATGCGGGAACTGAACGGACGGCCAACCGAGCTGGACCTCGCGGCGCTGATGCCCGACCCGGTGATCCTGCAACGGGGATCGGGCCGACCATCGTATCAGATCGCCTCGTTGTGCGACGACCTGGATCAGGGCATTACTTTCATCATACGCGGTGCGGACCTACTCCCCTCAACGGCGTGCCAGCTTTACCTGGCAGAAGTGCTGCACGAGCATGCTTTCGGGGCCATTCGTTTCCATCACCATCCGCTAACCCGTGATGCCGCTGGCCAAAAGCTGTCCAAGTCCACAGGCTCCACGGCCTTGAAGTCGATCTACGATGCTGGCTTGTCGGCCGATATGCTACAGGCAGAGGCGAACTCCTACCTACAGCGGGTCTTTTCTGGGTTCACCCGTTGAACAGCAAGGTGTTACCGAGGTCTAGCCGCAACGCACCGCCCTCTTTTTTCACCACCCCGGCACTCACAAGAGCATCCACATCGCGGCGCAGGGTCTTATCGGAAACTCCAGCGTAGAGTTGTGCCAGGGCAGGGGTAAGACTATCCAAACGATTCTGTGGCACCGGCTCATTCACTGATGCAAGGTCGAGCAAGACCTGTCGTTGCCTGCGTGTGGGGGCATCGTTCCCCTCTTGGAAGAGCTCCAACAACTGCGCTCGCCATTGGCCACGGAGTTGTAGATCGCGCATCCGTTCTTGGCATTCTCCAATGGCATCCATCAAGGCACGGAGAAGGAAGGTCATGAAGGGCACCGGGTCAGCCTTTCCTTCGGCCGCTTTTTGCACTTGCCGCTGGTACTCACGGCCATTACGGTGCATGGCGATGGCCAACAGATGAACGGTAGGAACGGCCATGTCTCCGCCACCCAGCACCTTCGCGCCGAGAATGCCTGCCGTCCGTGCATGTCCACTGGTGAATGGTCTTATCCACGCTAGGTACAGTTCCATGAACATGAGCCGGATGAGGGCATAGGCTTCCTCGGTGCTTGGCGTCGGTGCTGCCAATTCGGCACTCTTGAGCCAGTCGAAGAGCTCCTCCACGAACAAGCCGATCAACTCCGGGGGAAGCCCTTCCCATGGCCGCCCACCAAACGGATGTAGTCGCCACTCGCCAGGCCGCTCATCTTCCCGTGCCTCCAGGTGCAGCGACCGGTGTACCCGTTTGATGTCGTCCGGAGTCAGCGTGTTGGGGCCTGGTGCAACTTGATTCAACTCGGAGAGAAAAGCATCCAGCTCCCCATGGTTCGCAGCTTGTGCCGATCGGTCGGTAAGGTGTTTCCTTACCTGGTCCAAGGGGAGTCCGAGGCCATCCAAAGCGAGCCGCGCATGGATCCCCTGAACGGCTAATTCTCGTTCCAGCCTACGGGCATCGGGGGCGGCCAATGGAGAGCCCTTTAACTGGCGCAGGGCCTCGCGAACTTCACCCAACAGTAGCCAGAATGAAGACGGTGCATCGGGCAGATGTGACTGAAAAGTTAGCCACGTAACTGTATCTCGATATGGGTTCATCTGTGTCCAAAGATATGTACCGTATAATAAATTGAATACCAGTAAAAAGCAGTTTATAAAGAATGTAGATGACCACGATGATGTCCTCTAATATGACTATGGATATGACAGGTCAGATGTACTATACCATTGGTTATAAGGAATTGGATGATCGGAGCCTAGCCGGCCAAGAGGGCTACCAGGGTGATCAGGGCTGCAAGTGCGCCGATCATCAAGGCTGCGATGGCGAATCCCTTGCCTCGCCACTCGTTGGTGCGGCCCTTGCGCACGGCGATGGAAGCAAGGACCAAGGTGGCCACCACCGCTAGCACCACGACCAGCTCACTGGTGCCCAGAATGGCGTAGGCAACGGTGGCCAATGCGATGGTGAATGCCGGCACGGCCCAAGGGTTCCACCGGGGACGTTCCGCAGTATCCGGGGCCAAGGTCCGGGCGATCTCCAAGGCAGGTCGAGCCTCCGTAGAGAATGTGCCCGTCTTCAAAAGGGGAGCTGTGCCAGATGGTGTGTGAGGTGGCTCCGGAACAGCAGTTGGGGCCGAATAGGCCGTGGTTGCGGCGATGGGTTCTCCTGCTGAAATGGCAGGTTCCGGCATTTGCGGATGGACCGGATCCAGGTATGCTATGGAAGGCTGTCTGGTTTTTTCCTTTCGCAAGCCGAGGTCGATGTGCCAACCGCTTTGGTGGCGGCGCTTCTGGAATCGGCCTTCGGAAACAATGTGCTGCGTGCCTCCGCATCCCGAAGCAACGAGTAGGACCAGTGCGGGGAGAGCCAAGGGCGCCTTCATGCGCTGCTGAAGGTAATTGGCAGCCAGTTACGTTCGTGGTAAAGCTGGTACAAAGGTGAAGGTGTCGCCGTCAAAAAGGCCCAAGTCGCTCATTTTCAGGTGCGGGATAACGAGGAGGGCCATGAAGGAAAGGGTCATGTAGGGGGCGGCCATGGTGCATCCGAGCTGTTTGGCTGCTTGGTCGATCATGCTGTAGTCTCGGGCAACCTCGTAGGCATCGGCCGTGCTCATGATCCCCGCAACGGGAAGGGCCAATTCCATGGAAAGCGGCCCATCGGCGAGGCTAATGCCACCACGGGAGCGGATCACCGCGTTCACGGCTGCGCATAGGTCTTCATCATTGGTGCCCACCGCAACGATGTTGTGGCTGTCATGGGCAACACAGCTGGCTATGGCACCTCGCTTCAAGCCCAGGTTGGTGATCCAGCCCAGGGCAACCGGCGCATCGTGGTAGCGATTCACCACGGCGATCTTCAAGAGGTCGCGCGAGGGGGCGGCAACGCAAGCTCCATCCACCACTGCCGGGCGCATGTTCACTTTTCCGGTGATGAGCTGGCCATCGTACGGTTCGATCACGAGCAGGTCCGCATCAGTGGCTGGCACATGGAAGTCTGCAGGTTGTTTCGGGCTGCAGTTGAAGTTATTGGGTGCAGAAGCCTGCACGCGCTGGATATGGCTCTGCCCGCTCTCTGCCACGAGGCGTCCGCCGATGTAGGTCTGCTTCACCCGGAAGCTCACCAGATCCTCGGTTACGATGAAGTCGGCCGGATCGCCCACCCGTAAACGCCCAACCGGTAATTGGTAGTGTAGGATGGGGTTGATGCATGCCGCCTGCAGCACCTTGTACACATCGATCCCAGCTGTCACCGCTCGCGCACAAACGGTGTTCAGATGGCCCAGCACAAGGCTATCGGGATGCTTGTCGTCGCTGCAGAGCATCATCTGCTCCCAATGGTCATGTAGCAGGTGATGAAGGGCTTCGAAGTTCTTCGCCGCACTGCCTTCCCGGATCTGCACCCACATACCATGGCGCAGTTTATCCAAGGCTTCCTCGGCGGTGAAGCACTCATGGTCGGTGCTCATACCCGCCTTGATGTACCGCTCGGCTAGTTCACCACGCAGGCCGGGCGCATGGCCATCCACCGGTTTACCAAGCCGCTTGGCATGGGCGATCTTGGCCATCACTTCCGGGTCTGCATTGAGTACACCTGGGAAGTTCATCATTTCGCTGAGGTAGACGATCTCGGGCCGTTCCAACAAGCGGCCAACCTGTGCTGCATCAATGGTGGCGCCAGCCGTTTCGAAGGTGGTGGCCGGCACACAACTGGGGGCGCCGAAGAAGAAGTGGAAGGGTACCTGCTTGCCGTTCGCGACCATGTACTCCACGCCTTCCACCCCCAGCACATTGGCGATCTCATGCGGATCGCTGATCGTGGCCACCGTGCCGTGCAGTACCGCCAGTCGCGCGAATTCACTAGGGATGAGCATCGAGCTCTCCACGTGGACATGCGCATCGATGAATCCGGGAAGTATGTAGCCTTCCACCGGGCCCTCGCATGCTTCGATGGCATGGATACGACCTTCCACCACCCATACTTCACCTGGGTAGGTCCGACGACCGAGGATGTCAACTACATGGCCACGCACACGGTATTGCTCCATGTGCGAAATGTAACCGTTCGCGGTTAAGCTTGGGGTGGTGCAGGAGTGTCGTTCTCCTTCTTCTTACCACCGAAGAAGCGCCAGATCCCTGCGCCTGCAGCTCCCAAAGCGATGATCACCAGCTTCAGGTTCTTCAGCAGCAGGGCGAAGATGCCTGCTTTGGCCAGCACCTTGCCAGCGACCAGGCCGCCCACGGTCCATGCGGCCACCTCATCCACATTGCTGTCGAATTCGCCATAGGTGTAGCCTTCGTTGAAGGAGGCCATGTTGAGCACGGCTGGTATGCCTTCCTTCACGTTCTCCAGTTGGTCCATGCTGCCGATGGCGTTCAGGATGAGCACGCCTTTCCGGCCCAGCACACGCACATTGTAGTTCAGGGTGTTCACCTCGGCGCTGTCGGCGTGCAGTTCCTTGGCCCAGTGCAGCACCTTGCGTTGGTTGTCGTAGAAGGGTGGTGCTGCCCAACCTACCAGTTCCAAGCCTTCGTATCCAGCGGCTCGGCGCTCTTCGTTAGCGGCACGACTATCATTCATCAACTCGGTGAGCAGTTCATCGTAGTCGATGTCACCAGCATCCTCATCGCTCACGTAACCCATGGGGTCGTACTCGACCACGAAGGTGTAGGTATCGTCGAACACCCCTGCGTTCTCTTGGAAGATCATGCCGAGCACGCCCTCGGCAGCACCCGGTGGGTTGCCCCAGACATCCACGAGCACGGCCCTGCTCTGTTCCGCATCGAGGAATTTGAAGCCCGCAGGAACATTGATGGTGGCTACACCATCGGCGAGCGGTATGGCCCCGGTCTGGTAGGCATAGGCGGCTTCTACCGAATCGACGAACGCTGCGTATGCCGCTTCCATGGCGGCTTCTGAGGTGTCTGCCTCGGTGTTTTGCGCCCGCAAGGCGATAGGTGAAAGCAGGATCAGTGTGTAGCAGACAAGGCGGGAAAAGATGTGCATGAGGTGGGTTTGGTGCAGCAAAATAGGGAAGAGCCTACTTATAGCACTTATGGCCGGGATCGTATCGGCCCATTGGCACCGTGCCATCCATCACTTCTTCAACCATTGGGCAAGTGGCAGTTGCATGCGAAGGTTTGCGAGGTCTAGCTTCAACCGGTGTAAACCATCTTCACGATGATCAAACGTGCCACGATCACCTTCACAGTGCTCGTACTGTCTTATGCGGTGCTCGGTAGTGTGGTGTTCCTCGGGGTTCCGTTGAGCAGTCGGCTGTTGGGTCAATGGCGTGTGGTGCAGGTGTTCGGCGCGGAGGTGAACCAGAGTGAACATCAGCTTACGATCCGCTTCGATAAGGATGGCCGCGTGGTAGGCCGTTCCAAGTGTGGTGCGTTCACCGGCCAATGGACCACCGGACCTGATCGCTTGCACATCCAAGGGTTAAAACCTTCTGGTTGCGCGCTTACCGAACAGAACGCCATGGAGCGCAGGCTGATGGAGGCCATGGGCCAGGCGCGGGAGACGCGTGTGGAAAAGAACGGGGTGATGCTGATGCACCAAGGGCGGCCAGTGGCGCTGCTGGTGC
Source organism: Bacteroidota bacterium (assembly GCA_023428865.1). Taxonomy (GTDB): domain Bacteria; phylum Bacteroidota; class Bacteroidia; order Flavobacteriales_F; family PHOS-HE28; genus PHOS-HE28. The sequence continues at coordinate 10,611 of JAEYWT010000141.1, forward strand.
CCCAGCAGACTTGATACCTTGGAAGAAGAGAGGTTTCTGTAAGCTCACCTGCACATCATCATTTCGCCCGGTGCGATGTGGTAACGCAGGCCAACGGTTCTGGTCATGTGGGTGTTGTCGCTTTGCGCCAACAAAACACATGATGATGGAAAAGCGCAACGAATGGTTGGCTTGGGCGGCAACAGCAGTGGGTTCATTGAGTCTGCTGGGTACCACATGGGCACAAGATGCTCCGCGCGATGGAACAGCCAGTGCAGATGGTCTCCTGGCCCAACAGGTGATGCATGATCAGCGTGAGGAGCAAAAGGGGGCGGAGCCACCGCTGGAAGTGTTGGAACGAATGCTGATCAGCGATGATGGTTGGAGTGCCGAATTACCGAACCTGCGGCAGGTGGTGATCACGCGCAGTGCCGGGCCGCTGCCTGTTTCAGTGGATGTGTTCAACGAACGCGGCGAGGTGGTGGAACACATCGATTGGAACAATGATGCGCACCGGGTGAAACCGGTTGCCCTGGATGCTTTGCTGGCTGGCCGTTATGTTCTCCGTGTGAGCCGTGGGGAGCGATCGGAAGTGCTGCGGTTCCGCAAGGACTGAGCCTGCCGGTCATCCCATGAGCCATCCGGCGCGTTGGAGTAAGGCATAGCTAAGGGTGTGGCGCTTCCGCACGTCCACCATGTTGCGTATGTCGATGTTCGTAGCGAAATAGGCGGTGCTTCCGCCGCGCTCCACCCAACCCACGTACCATCCGTATTCTTCATCCACACGGATGGCCCAGCCTGTTTTGCCTTTCAGTTTCCAGATATCCGTGCTGTCGCCGGGCAGGATCTTCTTTACAGCGCGTTGATGCACCACATCAAAGGGTAGTTC
>JAEYWT010000183.1 GCA_023428865.1 Bacteroidota bacterium
CCCTGGATGCCGCTGCGATACACGAAGAGCGTGATGGCCGCACCGATACCGTGGAATTGGTGAAGCATCTGGTGCGCTTCAATACCGGAAGTACGCGGGTCCTGGACTTGATCGACCACAGTACGCAGGTGATGGCGCGCGAGATCACCAACCACACCGGACGTGCGGGGGAGCACTACATCACCACGACCGCAGCGGAATATGCGCGCATGTTCCGTACAGCGCTGGGTGGTGGCTTCATCGTTGCGTTCGCCTGTGTGTTCAAGGCATGGATGTCCACGCTCGATGCAAGCCTCTTCGGACAGGCCACGCTTTACAGCCTCAACTATGCATGGGCATTCATCACCATCTATCTGTTGCACTTCACGCTGGCCACCAAACAGCCGGCCATGACCGCAGCCACCATCGCTTCCACGTTGGATCGCGGCCGTGGGTTACCGGAGCAAGAGCACTACGATGAGCTTGCGCTGCTGATGGCCCGCGTATGGCGGTCGCAGTTCGTAGCGTTCGCAGGCAACGTGTTCATGGCCTTTCCATTGGCAGTGGCTCTAGCCTATGGGTGGAATTTCGCGTTCGGGCCAACGCTCTTCGAACACAAGTCCGGAAAGCTGTTGAGTGAATTGGACCCCTTCTTGTCGCTGGCCATACCGCACGCCATGATCGCCGGGGTATTCTTGTTCCTGAGCGGGTTGATCAGCGGCAGTGTGGTGAACCGAACGATCCATCTGCGCATACCGGACCGTATCGCCCAACACCCTGTGCTGAAGCTCACCATGAGCGAACGCTGGCGCGAGCGGCTCGCAGCGATCTACTCCAAACATGCCGGTGGGGTGATCAGCAACTTCTGGTTCGGTGTGTTCATGGGATCCATTGGCATCATCGGCATCATCACGGGTCTACCGCTGGATATCCGGCACATCACCTTCGCCGCGGGCAACATGGGCCTTGGCTTGGTAGGCGCGGGTTGGCAGGTGGATGCCTACACCGTAGTGGTCTCCATTCTCGGCATCGGCTTCATCGGCTTCTTCAACTTCATCGTTTCCTTCGGTCTTTCGCTGGCGTTGGCCATGCACTCGCGGAATGTGCCGTTCAAGGACCTCATCGCGATCGGCGCAGCCTTGTGGGAACGTTTCAAGCGGGTGCCCTTCAGCTTCTTCCTTCCACCACGGAAAGAAGTGGCCGCCCCGATCATAGAGCCTCCGCCAGAAAAGGTCAGCTAGGTAAGATCGGCCAGGATGCGCTCCTCCAATGCCGCAGTGTCCACGGCTGGCTGTAACCGTTGTTCCAAGACACGATCCAAAGCCTGGCTCTGTTCTTCGTAGGCACGGCAAGCCTTGCAGATGCGCATGTGCAGCCAAAGACCTGCGCGTTCACCCAAACCAAGGTCCGCTACATCGCGTTTCTCCATGAGCGCCGTAGCCTGTTGGCAGGAAGTGCGGAGGTAGTTGATCACGCTCATTTCAGGAAGGGTTCTTCAACCGCGCTTCAATGCACGCACGCAGCTTCAGTTTAGCACGGTGGAGTTGCTGCCAGTAGTTCGTGGCACTGATGCCGAGCGCCTGTTGAATGGCCTCCCCATCCTTTTCCAGCAGGTATTTCATTTCAACGGCACTGCGCAAGTTGGCGGGTAGTTGGTCCAGGCATTGGCGTAAAGCCCGGTCCAATCGTTCAGGTGCATCATCGCTGAATGCGCTATTGGTCGCGACCGGAGCATACGTGCCTTTCCAATGTCCCGTGGAATGGAATTCTTCGAGTTGGTCGTACGTGGTTCCAGTTCCTGACACCTGTTGACCTTTACGGTAGACTTTTCGGTAGTGATCGGCCAGTTTGTGCTTTAGGATGGAGAAGAGCCAGGTGCGTGGTGAACTGTCTCCGGCAAAACGATCCATGGTCTGCCAGGCCGAAGCGAAGGTGAATTGTACTAGGTCATCGGCTATGGCAGGGTCTTTCACCCGTGCGCGAGCATACCGCACAAGATCGCCGGTGAACGAACGCACCCAGGCGGTCATGCGCTTTTGGCGATCGGTCTCTGGCGTGGTGGGAAAGGTAGAACAGGAACCTCGCCTTTGTCCTACCCTAGAACTGGAAGTAGATGAACGGCACCGCATCGGCCGTTACCGTCTGGTAGATGATGCTGACCACCAGCACGCACACCAACGCCATACCCCACATCGGTAAAGCAGCGAAGCGGGCGCGGTACCATTCCTTCGTGCGTGTGGGCAACCAGTGGATGATGTAGCCGAGCAACATCATGGCGAACACGCTGCGGAAACCCCAGATCACATCTCCGGTGAGGTGCCAGCCGAAATCGCCGGTGATACGCCCGAGCATGAGGTTGACCTGATCCAGTGAAGAACCCCGGAACCAGAAGCGGGTGAAGGTGATGAAGGTGAAAGTGAGCGCGATGGCCTGCAGGCGTGCGAACCAGTGCTCGCTCTTGTTCCACGGACTGATGCGCGACCAGCCTTTGTAGACCAATAGACCGATGCCGTTGAGGCCACCCCAGATCACGAACATCCAACTGGCGCCGTGCCAGAGCCCACCGATCAGCATGGTGAGCATGAGGTTGATGTTGGTGGTGATCATGTTGCGGAAAGGCGGCCAGAAATGCGCGATCAACCAGCATAAGGCGCCGACCATGAGGAACACGAATGGCAGGAGCAGGTTGCCGGTGAGCAAGACCAACACGGCAAGCACGATGCTCGTCATGATCCACGAGAACAGCGAGCCTCCCCTATTCCCACCCAGGGGGATGTAGAGGTAATCGCGCAGCCAAGTGCTGAGGCTGATGTGCCAGCGCTTCCAGAACTCGGCGGTACTTCGGGCTTTGTACGGGCTATCGAAATTGGCGGGCAAGGAGAAACCCAATAACAGCGATAAGCCGATGGCGATATCCGTATAGCCACTGAAATCGGCATAGACCTGCAACGAATAAGCGAAGGCGGCCATGAGGTTCTCGAAACCGGTGAAGCGCATGGGATCGGCGAAGACCCGATCGATGAAGTTCACCGCGATGTAGTCGCCGATCAGCATCTTCTTGAGCAGGCCATTGAGGATCCAGAAAACGGCCAGCCCGAATTGTGCGCGGGTAAGGCTGAACTCCTTCGCCATCTGCGGCAGAAAGACCGATGCGCGGATGATGGGACCTGCAACCAGCGCAGGGAAGAAGCTCACGTAGAACGCGAAATCGGTGATGTTCGAAACGGGCTTCACATGACCGCGATAGACATCCACCTGGTAGCTGATGCAGTGGAAGGTGTAGAAACTGATACCTACGGGAAGCAGCACCTTGTTCTCGATGAAGTGTGCGTCCCACGCGGCGTTGGCCCATTGTGCGAAGTAGTTCACCGCTTCGAGGGAGGTGCCGAAGGTGGCGTTGATGGTATCCACCACGAAGTGCGCATACTTGAAATAGCAGAGCAGCAACAGGTTCACCGTGATGCTGAGCGCCAACAGCAGCTTCTTTCGCAACACGAGCGGAGAAGCCGCACTTGCCTTCGCGATGAAGTGATCCATCACGATGCTGAAGGAGAGCAGGCCCACGAAGATGCCGCTGGTCTTCCAGTAGAAGAAGAGGCTGGCGAGGGTGAGCCAACCGACGCGCAATGGATGGCTGCGGTAAACGAAGCTGAGCACCGCCAGCACCACCACGAAGAAGCCCCAGAAGTAGAGCCGTGTGAAGATGAGCGGCGAGGCCGGGTCATAGTCCAGCAGTTCCCATGGATCAAGGGAGGTGATCGTATGGAGTAGCTGAAGGATCATGCTATCGGTCAGTTGCCGGAGGTCCGCAGGTGATCGCCGTAGGCTTCCATCATGGCGCTGAAGAGCAGATCACCAAGGGCTACGTAACCGCCCCGTGTCAGATGTACCAGATCCTTTTGCGCCAGGCCGGCCGTTTCCCAGCGTTTAATGGCGTGTATGCCCCCCATCACGCCGAAGGTGTCCCATACGGCGCAGCCATGTTCGGCAGCTAGACGCATCATCACATCACGCACCGCAGCACCGTTCTTGTTCGGCGCCTTCCGCTTCACGTAGCTATCCGTTTTGGAGAGAAGTAGGATCGCCGCTCCTGGTGAAGACTGTTGCACGCGTGCGATCAGCTCGGCATAGTTCCGGTG
>JAEYWT010000379.1 GCA_023428865.1 Bacteroidota bacterium
TACGGACTGGACAATTCGCTGGTTCCCCCGCGTTACAGAACGAGCTACTTCAGTCACATCTGGGGCGGTGGTTATGCAGCCAATTATTACGCCTACATATGGAGCGAAGTGCTCGATGCCGATGCCCGCGCCTGGTTCCAAGAGAACGGCGGTTTCAACCACACCAATGGCATGCATTTCCGCAGTACGGTCCTTTCACAGGGAGGAAGCAAGGATGGGCACCAGCTCTACCGCGACTTCGCCGGACGGGATGCTCGACTGGAGCCTTTGTTGCAACGCCGTGGTCTGAACTGATCCGGACCACGAGCGGAATGAACACCTCATGCACGCCGCTGGTGCTCGGCGTTCCAGAGACGGTACATCATATCGCGAAGCGTGTCGACCTCTCGCTCGTGTTCGACCTCCTCGGTGGATCTTTCACCCACCGGTTCGTGTACCACACGCAGGTGTCGATCATCGGTCAACTGCCTTAGCAGATCGGTGGTGATGACGGTGGCTTCCATGATGTATCGGTTGTGTTCTACGAAAGCTAGGCAAAGGCCATGCCATCGGAGCGAACGGAACAAAGCCTCACCGTAGCCCGCTGCCAACGGGCATTTCCGCCTGGGGGAAGAGATCCAGACCAGACCACAACGGTGATCCAACCGATCAAGGATCGATCTAACTTTGCTGCGTCCATGGAACCTATACCTACTGCAACACTCCAAACACCTGAAGATCAGGGATCCAGGGGGTAGGTTCCACGTGGAACATCAAACGATGGAAGAAGTTTACGATGTGATCGTGGTCGGTGCTGGCCACGCCGGTAACGAAGCAGCCGCTGCGGCAGCCAACATGGGCTCTAGGGTCTTGCTCATCACCATGAACATGGGAGTGATCGGGCAGATGAGCTGCAACCCTGCCATGGGTGGTGTGGCCAAGGGCCAGATCGTACGCGAGGTGGACGCATTGGGTGGATACTCAGGCATCGTCACCGATCGCAGTACGGTGCAGTTCCGTATGCTAAATCGAAGCAAGGGCCCTGCCATGTGGAGTCCTCGCTCGCAGAACGATCGCACCCAATTCGCCAACGAATGGCGGAGGCTTCTCGAGGCCACCCCCAACGTACACTTCTGGCAAGACAGTGTGAACGAGATCATCATTGAAGAGGGTGCGGTCCATGGCGTACGCACTGGCCTGGGTAAAACCATCCGAGCCCGTGCCGTGGTACTTACCAGCGGTACGTTCATGAATGGCCTTATGCACATCGGCGAGCGCCAGCTAGGCGGCGGACGCGCCGGTGAAAAGGCGAGCCATGGCATAACCGAACAGCTCGTTCGGCTCGGGTTCGAAGCGGGCCGCATGAAGACGGGAACACCACCCCGCGTTGATGGCCGCAGCATTGATTACAGCGTTCTCGAGGAACAGCCTGGCGATGCTGAACCCGGCAAGTTCAGCTTCCTAGCTTCCACTTCCCCACCCACTAGGCAGCTCTCTTGCTGGATGACCTATACCAGTCCGGAGGTGCATGACATTCTCCGAACCGGCTTCGACCGCAGCCCCATGTTCAATGGCCGCATACGAGGTCTAGGTCCCCGGTACTGCCCCAGCATCGAAGACAAGATCGACCGCTTCGCCGATAAAGACCGGCACCAGATCTTCGTAGAGCCCGAGGGCTGGGATACAGTGGAGACTTATATCAACGGTTTCAGCACGAGCCTTCCCGAGGAGGTGCAGCTGCAAGCGTTGCGTAAGATCCAAGGCTTCGCGAACGCACGCATGTTCCGCCCAGGCTACGCCGTAGAGTACGACTACTTCCCACCTACCCAGCTGAAGCACACGCTAGAAACAAAGCTGGTCGATGGGTTGTATTTCGCAGGGCAGATCAACGGGACTACGGGTTACGAGGAGGCTGCGTGTCAGGGTCTGATGGCGGGCATAAACGCCCACCTTAAACTCCAGGAACAGGAACCTTTTGTGCTTCGCCGCGACGAGGCATACATCGGTGTGCTGATCGATGACCTGATCACGAAAGGGACGGAAGAGCCGTATCGTATGTTCACGAGCAGGGCCGAGTTCCGCATTCTTCTCCGCCAGGATAATGCCGACCTCAGGCTTACCGCACGAGCACACGCCATTGGTCTTGCCTCCGAAGAACGCTTGGAACGGGTGCTCCGGAAACAGCACCTCTCAGAAGCCTTGGTAGCCGGACTAAAGGCCGAAAGCGTTTCCCCCGAGGCCGCTAACGAGGTGATCGTTCCACGTGGAACAACGCCCCTTAAACAGAAAGTTAAACTGTACGATATCCTCCTCCGACCGCAGATCACCTACTCTGAGATCCGTTCCCTTTCCACCACCTCCAAAGCCATACTAGAAGATGCTGCCGACCTCGGGAACGAGGTGATCGAACAGGTAGAGATCAATGTGAAGTACGAAGGCTACTTGGAGAAAGAGCGGGAGATGGCCGAGAAGCTCACACGCTTAGAAGAGGTTCCTCTAGACCTGGAACTGGATTACTCCAGGCTCACCTCCCTTTCCATCGAAGCACGTCAGAAACTGGATCGTATACGTCCAACAACCCTTGGCCAAGCTTCTAGGATCAGTGGGGTTTCTCCTGCTGACCTTAGTGTACTCATGGTATACTTGGGCCGTTAAGCAGAGACAAGGCAGGGCTTACCGGATATGTAAAGCAGGCCACTGGGTTTCCAGTGGCCTGCTTCGCTTTGAACATGTCCCTATCTTATTGACACGGCGGTTGAAGCTCCTACCTGACTCACTTGCATCAATCCTTCAGCCAGTACATCTGTGTGGACTGGGGCTGGTAAAAGATCAGTAATGCGTCTCTACAGCTACTAGGAGCACATCCAACCAAGTTCATAACTCCCCTTGTTTGGTCGGTCGCACAGTTATTGCCTCGTACGACCACAACCGTTCAGACCCGCATCCGTGGGATCGTTCCACGTGGAACATCGCGTTATTCACACCCTATACACGATCGTAACTCACGATCATTCAAAACCAGCCCGTTCAGACCTTGGCGTACGTTACGTTCACCAGGCCACACAACGAAAACTCCCACGGAATGCCCTGCAAAACGAATGCGTTGTGAACCAGGGATAACTCCATTACTTCAGTAGGCTTGTTAGGCGAAGTGCTTTAACCAGCTTTCTAACTTTAGATCCGCTTCTATAAAGGCGAACCCAGACTCTTTGGTTACTGCAACCGAACCAAAAGGCCGAGAAGACCCCAGAAATGCCCTCTGGACCATTCTTACCTCAAAATGAGGTCTGGGTATCCGGCGGTGGCGAACGTCGCGCAAAAGCCGTTTCTTGGGCTCATCCCAAATGACTGATAATCAGTAAACTACGTACAATATTGGCTTTAGCCTCCTGTCCCACTCGCACATCTCATCCTTACACGCACTCTGCGACGATCATCACTTGATCTGCCGCAAGGCACGTGTTACCTTCGCGGCCCCGATCGAAACGATATGAGCACTACCCTGACCGCTACTAGTCGCATTGCAGCAACGCTGAAGAACCTCGGTGTGGACACGAACACCTCCGGGGTAAGCACCGGCAACACTTGGTTGAAAGGCGAGGGCGAAGTACTCGAAAGCAGCAGCCCGGTTGATGGCGCATTGATCGGCACCGTGCGTGGTGCCGCCCGTGCTGAATACGAACAAGCCATCTCCAGCGCACAGACCGCCTTTGAAGTATGGCGCGCTTGGCCAGCCCCAAAACGCGGTGAGGTGGTGCGCCAATTCGGAGAAGCCTTACGCAAGCACAAAGCCGACCTGGGTAAGCTGGTGAGCTACGAGATGGGCAAGAGCTACCAAGAGGGACTCGGCGAGGTGCAGGAGATGATCGATATCTGCGATTTCGCAGTGGGTCTTTCGCGCCAGCTCCATGGACTGACCATGCACAGCGAACGTCCCGATCATCGTATGTACGAGCAGTGGCATCCGATCGGCTTGGTGGGCGTCATTAGCGCATTCAACTTCCCCGTGGCTGTGTGGAGCTGGAACACGGCACTAGCTTGGGTCTGTGGCGATGTATGCATTTGGAAACCGAGTGAGAAGACCCCTCTTTGTGGTGTTGCGTGCCAACAGATCATTGCCGAGGTCTTCAAACGGAATGATGTTCCCGAGGGCGTTTCCGTGCTGATCAATGGTGGTCGCGAAGTAGGGGAGTGGTTGAGCCATGATGAGCGCATCCCATTGGTAAGCGCCACCGGAAGCACCCGAATGGGCAAGGCTGTTGGTGCGGCAGTAGGACAGCGTCTGGGTCGCTCACTGCTCGAACTAGGTGGCAACAATGCGATCATCATCAGCGACAAAGCAGACCTAGACATGTCTTTGATCGGTTGTGTGTTCGGCGCTGTTGGAACAGCTGGCCAACGATGCACATCCACCCGTCGCTTGATCATCCACGATTCGGTGTATGATGCGTTCAAACAAAAGCTCGTGAAAGCCTATGGTCAGCTCCGTATCGGTGATCCATTGGATGAGAACAACCACGTAGGTCCACTGATCGATAAGCAGGCCGTAGCCACCTACCAGAAGGCGCTAAAAGCCGCAGTGGAACAGGGTGCGTATGTGCTCGTTGAAGGTGGCGTGCTGGCAGGTCCCGGCCAGGAGAGTGGGTGCTACGTGAAGCCCGCCATTGTTGAGGCCAAGCCTGATATGCAGATCGTCCAGGAAGAGACCTTCGCGCCGATCCTCTATCTGCTTCGTTACAGTGGCGATATCAATGAGGCGATCGCCATCCAGAATGGTGTGAAGCAGGGTCTCAGCAGCGCGATCATGACACTTGACCTTCGTGAAGCCGAACGATTCCTTGGTGCGGCCGGTAGCGATTGTGGCATCGCCAACGTGAACATCGGTACCAGCGGGGCGGAGATCGGTGGCGCCTTCGGTGGCGAGAAAGAGACCGGTGGTGGGCGTGAAAGTGGAAGCGATGCATGGAAAGCCTACATGCGCCGGCAGACGAACACGATCAACTACGGCACCAAACTGCCACTGGCCCAAGGCATCAAGTTCGATCTCTGATCGTAGCTTTCCTGCTTTCCGCCGCTGCATAACGTTTGGTCACCCGAACCAGCCGGGTATATTCGCACACGTACCATGTTCTTCCGTGCGCTGGCCGGGTTGGCCGTCCTTCTCTTCATTGGCTCCGGTTGCGTCCACGAACCAGCGAAGACCTTGGCCCCGCGTACAGGGCAGTGGCGCATGGAACTGGACCTGGCCGGCAACCCACTGCCTTTTCTGTTCGACCTTCAGCGTGTGGATAGCACCGATTGGATCGCTCGTATCCATAACGCATCCGAGGTGATCGAGGTGCGCGATATCGAGTTACGGGGCGATACCTTCCTCATGCGCATGCCCTTGTTCGACTCGGAGTTCAAAGGGCTGCTCTCGAGTGATAGTGTCATAACTGGTCATTGGCACAACTACCTGAAGGGTCCTGAATACCGCGTTCCTTTCATTGCACAAGCAGGACGGACCCATCGGTTCAACGGCTCTGCTGCTGGTTCCACGGGTTTCGAAGGCAACTGGGAAACCCATTTCAGTGCAGGCACCAAGGATGCCTACGATGCCATCGGGATCTTCGATCAGCACGAAGATGGCACGGTAACGGGCACGTTCGTTACAGAAACCGGCGATTACCGCTACCTCGAAGGTTCGGTCTATCAAGACTCCATGAAGCTATCCTGCTTCGATGGTTCACATGCTTTCCTCTTCAACGCAAAGCTTCGTGGAGACAGCATTACCGGGCACTTCTGGAGTGGAACGCATTGGGAGGAAGACTGGGTGGCGTACCGTAACCCGAACTTCACATTGCGCGACCCCGACTCGCTCACGTTCTTGAAGGAGGGTTACGACATGGCCGAGTTCAGCTTTCCTGATCTTGACGGTACACCTGTTTCGCCTCGCGACCAGCGCTACAAAGGCAAGGTGCTCATGCTACAGATCATGGGCAGTTGGTGCCCGAATTGTGTGGATGAGACGGTGGTGCTGAACGAACTCTACGAAACATATGCCACACAAGGCCTTGAGGTGGTCGCTGTGGCTTTCGAGAAGTATCCGAGCACAGAAAAGGCCATAGAAGGGCTCAAACGCTTCCGGAGCACCTTGGGTGTCGAATACCCCATTCTCTACGCCGGACAAGCCTCCAAGGAGCACGCAGCCGCCAAATTGCCGTTCCTCGACCGCATCATGAGCTACCCGACCTGCATCTTCGTTGATCGCAACGGCAAGGTGCGCCGCATCCGAACCGGCTTCTATGGTCCGAGCACGGGTGAACACTTCACCAACTACACACGCAACCTACGCTCGTTCGTGGAGCAGCTCCTTAACGAACCCGTTGCTGTGGCGGCTAAGTAGCCTAGGGCTTCAGAGGCTTATCCACCGAAATGCGCTCTTCCTGGTTGGCAAGGATCCACGCCGTGTGGAACACGAGCAAAGTGCGTTGGTGCAGAAGGTCGAAGTCGATCTTCTCCACATCATCGCCGGGCTGGTGGTAATCTTCGTGTATGCCGCTGAAATAGAACACACTGGGCACGCCTTTACGTGCGAAGTTGTAGTGGTCGCTGCGGTAATAGAAGCGGTTCGGATCGCTTTCCGCATTGAAGGTGTAGTCCAGTTCCAATTGGGTGTATGTCCTGTTCGCGTGCTCATTCGCCAAGTGAAGCCCAGAGCTTAGCCGATCGCTTCCGATCACATAGATGTATGGTGCCGAGGTAGCGTGTACACTATCCCGCCTACCGATCATATCGATGTTCAGGTCCACTACGGTGTTCGCTAGCGGAAAGACCGGGTGTTCGCTGTAGTACCGCGATCCCAACAATCCTTTCTCCTCGCCGCTCACCGGCATCACCAACACGCTGCGCCTGGGGCCTTTACCTGCTGCTTTAGCCTGTGCGAACGCTTCCGCGATCTCGATCATGGCCACCGTTCCGGTCCCATCATCGTCGGCACCGTTGTACACCACGCCATCCTTCACACCAACGTGGTCATAGTGCGCGGTAAGCACCACCAATTCATCCTTCTTGTCCGTTCCTTCGATATAGGCCAAAACGTTCTCCGTGGTCAGCCGCTGTTCACTGATGGAGACGCGCACACCCAGATCCACTGGGATCGTACTCAGGCGTTTCTTTTTCAGGCTACTTGCCAGAACTTTAGGGGCAAGGATGCTTTCGGCAACCTTCCTGTCGATCAGGATCAATTGCGAATGACCGGCTCTGTTAGGACTCTTCTTCTCTTGATCCGCCAAGCGCATCTGGGAGTCGCGCAAGTGTAGTTGAGTCAAAAGCCCCTGCAGATCATCCACCAATGCCAATACGAGCACAGCTCCGTCACGGAAGAGCAGCTCCGTGCGTTCGCGCAGGGGGCCGATGATCGCTGCGCCCTTGCCCATATCTCGTGTATCGATCACCAGGTCCTTTCCGCGTAGAGCGATTGCATCCAGGTTGGCCTTTCTGGGTACCACTGTCAGTTCGACCAGGTCGCGATCGGGTATGGCGCTCTCTTGGAAGTAGATCAGTTCCTTTCCATACACGAGACTGCGGCCACTGTGCAACAAGGATATGGTACCCGATCGTTCCTCGATCACATCGAAGGGCTGGAAGTAACCGTCTACAATGGCGGATGGGTCTGGTGCGGGAACAGGGGGAATGCCTGCCTTCATGAAGGCTTCCTTCAGGTAGGCCGCAGCCATCTTCTGGCCCTGTTTTCCCGTATCGCGACCCAAGTAGGCATCACTGGCGATCACCGTAAGGTGCTCTCGCAACTCGTTGCTGGAGATGGTATTGGCGAAGCGCAACGCCACACTGTCCGGTTGGGCAGCTACCAGTGCGTTGAACAGCAAGGCGATCAGAATGCTCGGTGATCTACGCATCGGTCTGGTTCACAGTTCGATCTTCTCTACACGTCGTTGGTGCCGCCCACCTTCAAAGGTCGCATCCAAGTATGCGTCTACAATGGCTTTTGCCTCTTCCAAGCTGACGAAACGGGCAGGAAGTGCCAATACGTTGGCGTTGTTGTGTTCGCGTGCCAGCTTGGCCACTTCGGGTATCCAGGCCAAGGCAGATCGCACCCCTTTGTGTCGGTTCGCGCTGATGTTAACCCCATTACCGCTTCCGCAGATAATGATACCCAAGAGGTTTCGGTCGGAAAGCACGGCAGCGGCTACGGCATGTGCGAAATCCGGATAGTCCACGCTGTCCTTCACGTGGGTTCCTTTGTCCACCACTTCCATACCACGAGCACGTAAATGCTCCTTCAACTGATGCTTCAAGTCGAAGCCCGCATGGTCACTGCCAATTACGATGTGCATGGTCTGTTCTGCTGTCGCACAAAGATACCCGTGCCATGTGGTTCCGGGGGATCTGACGATCGGATCGTGGGATCATCATTCACTCTGTGGATATCCTCTGGTAACATTCCTACCAACGGATCAGCCATGATCGCCTTAACAAGAACCAGCACATCGGCAAAAGTTCTTGTGGGTCGGATCTGCACCCGTAACACACGATCAGGAGCGCAGGAATGGTGATCCGTTTATACACAACACACCGATACAAAGACGATCAACGATCGTTGATAACCACAGCGAATCGCCTGATCTTTACGGCCATGCGTATCAACACACCGGATAGGATCGTTCATCCTTGGTGCGCTAATTTTGATAACCCATCCGTGCAAGGGCCTTGCCAACGGATCATCAACAGATCCAACCGACCATACTATATCATCAACCTTTTAAAGGAAAAAAGAGAATACATGAAGAGTTGGTTGAATAAGTCTTTGGTGGTGTTGGCCACGCTCTTAGCAGGAGTGCTACAGGCGCAGGTGGATAGCTTGCATCGATATTACCACACCAACGGCAAGGTGGCCAGCGAGGGCCAGCTGGTGAACGGGAAACCAGAAGGCCATTGGCGCACCTATTACGAAACTGGTGTGTTGCGCAGCGAAGGTTCGCGTCGTGATCTGCTGCTGGAAGGGGTTTGGAAATTCTACGACACGAAAGGGCGGATGGCGAGTTCCATCGCCTACATGGACGATAAGAAGAACGGACCCTCTTTGAAGTATGATACTGCGGGTGTGTTGGTGGCAGAAGAGCATTTCGTGGATGATCTGCGGGAGGGAATGGCTCGGTACTACTACGGCAATGGGGTGTTACAGAAAGAGGTACCCTTCAAATCCGGGAAGGAAGAGGGAAGGGGCTATGAATATGCCGAGGATGGGCGCATCGTTTCCCTGCTCACCTATGGCGGTGGCATGTTGCGCAAGCGCGAGGATATCAACCGAACGGATGCCATGGGGCTGAAGCAGGGACCTTGGAAGGAATTCCACCCCAATGGAAAGGTGAAGTGGGAAGGGAACTTCGTGGATGGTGAACGGCAGGGGATCTTCAAGGAATACGATGCACAAGGCAGCCTGAAGGACCTGGTGAAGTTCGATAACGGTGTGAAGGATGAGCAAGCCTCGCAAGCTCAGTTACTGGAGATCAAGCGTACGTACCATGCCAACGGCAAGGTGGCCAGCATGGGTAGTTATTCCAAGGCGGGTAAGAAAGAGGGGCTGTTCCGCGAGTTCAATAACAAGGGAGAGGCCACCACGGCCAGCATCTACGCGGGCGACCAGCTCATCAGCCAAGGGTCGGTGAACGATGTTGGCGCGTTGGAAGGGGAGTGGACCGAGTTCTATGCCACGGGGGAGAAACGTGCCACCGGAACGTACAGTGCAGGCAAGAAGGAAGGGGAGTGGAGCTTCTTCCACCGCAATGGAGGGGTGGAACAGAAAGGCAAGTACCAGAATGGCCTACCACAAGGTACCTGGGTCTGGTTCTACGAGGATGGGAAGAAGCACCGCGAAGAACTGTACCGTAAGGGGAAAGAAGATGGCGCTTCGGCCGAATATGACGAAGAGGGTAATGTGATCGTACAAGGCGAATACATCGATGGGCTGAAGGATGGGAAATGGTTCTACAAGGTGGGCGACCACCAGGAAGTGGGAGTCTACAAGGATGGACTGAAGGATGGCGAATGGGTGTACACATACGACACCGGGAAGAAATACTTCGTGGGTGCCTTCGTGAACGGGGACCGCAACGGCAAACACAAATGGTACCACCCCAACGGCCAGTTGAAACTGGAAGGCCGGTACAGCATGGGCCTGGAGCAAGGGGATCATACCCACTACAACGAACAGGGCATTCCCATTACCGTGGTGAAGTACAAGGATGGTGCGGAGATCAAGATCGATGGAGAGCGGATACCGGCACCGTACCACGTAGATGACATCACCCCATGAGCGGGCTGCCTCCACTTCTGTAAGTTCGTGGCATGGTCGGGAAGGAAGCGACAGGGGCAAGCCCGAAAACGGTTCGCGATGTGGAGCAAGCCTATGAGGAGCTCAAACGGCAGTACGATCAGCTCGTAAGCCGCAACCTTGCTGGGGTATACCGCACTACCATCGACGGTCGCTTCATCGACTGCAACGATTCCTTGGCCCGTATCCTCGGCTATCCTGATCGGGATACCTTGATGCAGGAGAACACCGTGTCCATCTACCTGTCAGGGGTAGAGCGCGAGGCATTCCTTTTAGCGCTTCAGCGGGAACGGCAGTTGATCAACTACGAACTCACCTTGAGGCACCGTAATGGAAGGCCTGTTCACGTGCTGGAGAACGTGTTCCTGGACGAGGACCCCCAAGGAGTACAGACCATCCAGGGTACGTTGATCGATATCACAGCGATCAAACAGTCGGAGATCGAACAAGCCTCGCTCACCTCGAGCTATCGCAGTCTGGTGGAGCACATGCGGGACGGTGTGCTGGTGGTGAAGGA
>JAEYWT010000385.1 GCA_023428865.1 Bacteroidota bacterium
TACCACCAGCGGATTGCCGACCACACCTGGCGCACACCAAACGACCACCGATGGAAGCGACTTCTATCTGATGGTGTTGCAACCGGATGCCGCTGGTCTGGACTACGCCACGTTCTTCGGTGGTTCATCTGCCGAACATGTGGATGGTGGCACCTCGCGGTTCGATAAGGATGGTATCGTGTACCAAGCCGTGTGCGCTGCATGTTCAGGCTCGTTCCCCACCACACCTGGTGCGTACAATACCACCTTGCTCAGTTCCCACTGCAACCTGGGCGTCTTCAAAATGAACTTCGAACAAGGCGTGCAAGCCTTCATTGAAGCCAACGCCACCGACATGCTCGCATGCTCCGGGATCCCGTTCCAATTCGAGGCTGCTGGAAATGCGGTCACCTATACCTGGGACTTGGGCGACGGTTCACCAGAGATCGAAGGTGCTTCCGTGCAATATACCTATGCCCAAGTGGGTACCTACACGGTCCGATTGGTGGGTTCCGATCCGGCGTCGTGCAACTTGAGCGATACCACGTACGCAACAGTGGAAGTGATCCAACCTCCCCAGCTGGTGCCCGCATTCGAAGCCGACCTGCAAGCGGATTGTGATGGTTACTCGGCACAACTCTACAACCTGAGCACTGGTAGCACGCAGTTCATCTGGTCCTTTGGTGACAATACGACCAGTACGACCACCAACCCGGTGCATGCGTACGCCGGTCCGGGAAGCTATGTCGTTGTTCTCGGTGTCATCGATCCAGTCTGCGTGGATACGGCTTACCTTGAACAGCGGATCACCTTCGTGCCAGCCAGCATCACCTACAGTGCCACATCTCCGCTGGCGCTCTGTAATGGGGAGAGCATCCAGGTGGATGCCGGCGCTGGGTACGATGGCTACCAATGGGCCACCGGGCAAACCACGCGTTCCATCACCGTTTCCCAACCAGGTGCATACATTGTTACCGTGAACGATAGTTCCTGCCTGGGAACGGATACCATCTTTGTGCAACCGACACCACAGTATGCCTCCATGGCGGATGTGACCACTTGTGTAGCCACTTCGGCCAGTGTTTCACCCACCTTCGTCGTGCAGTCGATCATCTGGAATACGGGCTCAACATCGCCAGTGCTCAATGTCTCCGCGCAAGGTGAGTATTGGTTCAACGCCATCGATCAATTCGGTTGCCCCGTGAGCGATACTGTTCGTGTGGTGATCGCTGAACTCGGTCGTGGAGCGGCTTTCATCCCCAATGTGTTCACCCCCAATGGCGATGGCCAGAACGACACCTTCCAAGTGGAGGGTCTGGCGATCGACGATTTCCGCATGGAGATCTTCAACCGTTGGGGTCAAAAGCTCTATGAGACCACTTCGGTGAGCAAAGGCTGGAATGGCGGTTTGGACAATAGAACCTCCGAAGCTGCGCCCGATGGTTCGTATTACTACATCATCGATATGGCCGATCGTTGTGCAGCAGACCCCAACCCACAGACCCACAAGGGCCATGTGACCTTGCTGCGCTAGAGACTGCGTAGGTGCTGCGCGGTGTACGATGCATCCACCGTGAGCAAACCCTCCGGGGTACCCTCATAGAGCACTGTTCCACCTCCATCACCACCTTCGGGGCCAAGGTCGATGATGTGGTCCGCGCGCTTGATCACTTCCGTGTTGTGCTCGATCACCAATACGCTGTGCCCGTTCGCGATCAACATGTCGAATGCCTTCAACAATTTCGTGATGTCGTGGAAGTGAAGGCCTGTGGTTGGCTCGTCGAAGATGAAGAGCGTAGGCTTTTCATCCTGCCCCTTGGTAAGGAAGCTGGCCAGCTTGATGCGCTGTGCCTCACCACCGCTTAGTGTGCTGCTGCTCTGGCCCAATTTCACGTAACCCAGACCTGTTTCCTGCAAAGGGAGCAACTTGTTCACCACGCGTTGGCAGGCTGCAGAGCTCGCCGCTTGTTCTTGGAAGAAGGTAATGCCGTCATCAACGGTCATGTCCAGCACTTCGGCCACATGTTTGCCGCCTACTTTCACATCGAGGATCTCTTCCTTGAACCGCTTGCCGTGACACGCTTCGCAGGTGAGGCTGATGTCGGCCATGAACTGCATTTCGATGTGTACTTGGCCTTCGCCCTGGCATACATCGCAACGCCCTCCGTCCACATTGAAGCTAAAGAAGGCCGGCCGGTAACCGCGCATCTTGGCTACATCTACTTCGCTGTACAGTTGCCTTATCTCGTCCCACGCTTTCACGTAGGTGACCGGGTTGCTGCGCGAACTGCGACCGATCGGGTTCTGGTCCACCAGCTCCACCGCTTGTATCCGATGTATATCACCTTCCAACGTGCGGTGCTCCCCAGGTCGTTCACTGAAACCTTCCAGTTCGCGCTTGAGGGCAGGGTAGAGGATGCGCTTGACCAAGGTGGTCTTGCCACTGCCGCTAACACCCGTTACCACGGTGAGCATGTTCAGTGGGAAGGCTACGTCGATGTCCTTCAGGTTGTGCTCGCGTGCTCCACGTAGGATCAACTTGTCGCGTACCTGTTTGCGCCTTGCTGGCTGCGGAATGGTCTCCCGTCCGGTGAGGTAGCGTGCGGTAAGACTTTCGCTGCCCAACAACTCGGCATGTGTACCGGTGAAGACCACATCGCCACCATGCGAACCGGCCATGGGGCCCATGTCGATGATGTGATCGGCCGCTTTCATCACCTCTTCGTCATGCTCCACCACGATCACGGTATTGCCAAGATCGCGCAGCTTCTTCAATACTTCTATCAGCCGCAACGTATCACGTGGATGCAGACCGATGCTGGGTTCGTCCAAGATGTACATGCTGCCCACCAAGCTGCTGCCCAAGGAGGTGGCCAGGTCGATCCGCTGTGTTTCGCCACCGCTGAGGGTGTTGCTGCGCCGCTCCAGGGTCAGGTAGCCTACACCCACATCAACCAGATAACCCAGGCGATTGCGGATCTCCTTCAGCAGGCGCGATGCGATACGTTGATCGGCCTCGTTCAGTTGAAGCGCGTTGAAGAATGCGGCACATTGGGCAATGGGCATCCGCGCCAGTTCTGTGATGTCCTTGCCGGCAACTTTCACGTACCGCGCTTCGGGCTTCAGGCGTGTGCCATTGCAGACCGGGCAGGTGGTCTTTCCGCGGAACCGGCTGCCGAGCACACGATATTGGATCTTGTAGCTCTTCTCTTCCACATACTGGAAGAAGCGATCTATGCCATGCAGGCCGCGAGCACCTTTCCACAACAGGTCACGCTGGGCGTCGGTAAGGTCGCGGATGGCGCGGTGGATCGGGAAGTCATACTTCGCGCTATCGCGGATGAAATGGTCTTTCCATTCGCTCAGCTTCTCGCCACGCCAAGGTGCTACGGCATCATCGTACAGGCTCAGGCTTTTGTCGGGGATCACCAGGTCCGCATCAATGCCGATCACGTTGCCATAACCTTCGCATTTCGGGCAGGCACCAACCGGATCGTTGAAGCTGAAGAGGTTCGGCGATGGCTCTTCGAAGGTGATACCGTCCAACTCGAACTTATCGCTGAAACCGAGTTGGCGCGGTTTCCCTTTTCCATCTTCTCCTAGC
>JAEYWT010000051.1 GCA_023428865.1 Bacteroidota bacterium
GTGCCAACTCCAAAGCGGGCCAATCGGTTGCTGCGGATGTTTCGTTCTTCTACATGAACGATCAAGCGCAGATCGGCGACAAGGATGCTACCGTGGCCTTCGGCATGAACATCTCGAACATCGGCGCGAAGATGTCCTACACGGAGACCGCAGCGCAGAACTTCATTCCCATCAACTTGCGGATCGGCCCTTCAGTGAAGATCGAATTGGATCAATACAACTCGATCGCGTTCAATATGGACGTGAACAAGTTGTTGGTACCCACGCCCCCGGTCTATCTTGTGGATGAGAACGGCGCTTTCGTGATCGATCCGGTAACGAACAACTACCAAGTGGCCAGCGGTCGCGACCCGGATGTGGGCATCATGAACGGTATCCTTGGCTCCTTCACTGACGCACCCGGCAACGTGGCGTACGACGACAACAACCAGCCCTACGTTGAATCGGGCTCCCGTTTCCGTGAGGAGATGCGCGAGATCAACCTGGCCGGTGGGTTCGAATACTGGTATGCAGAGCAGTTCGCGTTCCGCACTGGTTACTTCTGGGAACATTACACCAAAGGCAATCGCAAGTATTTCACGCTGGGTGCTGGTGTGAAGTACAGCATCTTCACCCTCGACCTGAGCTACTTGATCGCGAACACCCAGCGCAGCCCGCTGGCGAACACCTTGCGTTTCACGCTTGGTTTCAAGTTCGAGAAGGGCAAGAAGAAGCCGGACGCTTCCAACTGATGATCAGGGTCGGCTTCGGCTTCGATGTACACCGCTTGGTAGAGGGCCGCGAGCTCTGGCTTGGTGGTGTGCTGATCCCCCATTCGGTAGGTGCCCTTGGCCATTCTGACGCTGATGTGCTGCTCCATGCCCTGTGTGATGCCCTGCTCGGCGCGGTTGCTTTGGGCGATATCGGGAAGCACTTCCCCGATACCGATGCACGCTGGAAAGGTGCTGATAGTAAAGTGCTCTTGAAGGAAGTGGTGCGCCTGATCGGTGAGCGCGGCTGGTCCGTGGGCAATGTGGACTGCACCTTGATCCTGGAACGACCCAAGATCATGCCCCATGTGCCTGCCATGCGGGCGGTGATCGCTCACTTGCTTGGTGTAGGAGAAGATGCTGTTAGCATTAAAGCCACCACCAATGAGACCATGGGTTTCGTTGGCCGAGAAGAAGGCGTGGCCGCACACGCGGTGGCCTTGATCCAGAAGGATTGATCGCGAACAGGAATGAGCAAGGGCTGGTGCAACGAGCAGCATGCTCCTACACCTGCCCTTGACCGGACAAGGCTATCACACGCCTAGTCGTCGCCGTCGTCCGCTGCGGGGTGGGTGAAGGTGCCGTGGCTCTGCTCGTCCTCGAAGTAGTACACCTTCAGCTCGGCGGTGTCCTTGAGCAGGTCGATCTTGCCGATCTCCACCCGCGAGACCTTCACCCCTAAACGTTGGTAGAGATCCTCGAACAAGGGCACTCGGTTCTGTGGTTTGATGAGGTCGATCCGTTCGTAGATGAGCAGTTTAACGGCTTCATGACGGGTAAGCCACACATGCTCCAAAGCGTAGGTCATGACCAGGATCATGCCATCGGTGAAGAGCAGTTCGGACAAGCTCACCTTCTTGCTCGCCAACGCATTGATCACGGCCACGCTGATGGTCGCGAACAAGTAGGTCATGTCCTTGATGCTGATCTGCTCCGTGCGGTAGCGCAGTACGCCGAAGATGGCGAAGAGGCCGAAGGCGAAGCCGATGCTGAGCTTAACGCTGTTGAGCAGCACGCACAGGAAGAAGATGAGCGTGTTGAAGAGGAAGTAGGTGAAGAGGTAGTCCTTCTTGCGGTGGATCGGATAGTAGATCAACCGGATCAAGACGAAGAGCACCACCGTGTTGATGCCGAATTTGAACAGGAGCTCCCACATATCGGCGTGGAAGAGCGGCATTCCGAAGACTTTCATGGTGCAAGGGTACGATTCAGGCGGCTTGGCGGATGCGGTCCAGCTTCAGCAGCACGGCTTTGAAGGCGTTGTGTTTCACGTTGCGGCCCAGCAGCAGCAGGCCAATGCAGTACTTGCTCATGCCCGAGGGCGGGAGCACCCGTTGGCGCATGATGCGAACGAAAGGCGAGGTGCGATCGGCGCGTTCCTGCTTTAATTCAGCGATGACGATGCCACCGAGCTGCTTGTCATCACCAGCGGCCGAGTAACGCAGCCCAATGTCCATGGTGAGGCGCTCGGGTGTAGTGCGGTTCACGAAGGTGTACCGGGTGAAGTAGTTCCACACGGTGGCCTGCAGCGGAGCTGGGCTTTTGCTGGCTTTTGCCACGAAAGCCTGTTGTTCTGTGGAGAGCTGGTCGGGAATGGCATCCACGCGGATGCGCTTCTTGTCGGTACGCCCACGGCCGGTTTTCCGTTTCACTTCCAGGAACACCAGATCGCTACCGATGTATTCGCGGAAACGCACTTTGCTGCGGAAGGTGCGCCGGTTGTGGTGGTCCTGGTAGTGCTTCAGGTCGGCGGTGTCGTAGTAAAGACTGCGATACGCCGTGCCCCGAACGCCATCCACCTCCAACAAACGGTAATGCGGCAACATGGCTTCCAATACCGCTGGAAGCTCGTGTTCGCCGAAGACGTATTTGGTATCCACCCGGTCCTGCAGCTTCACCCCATCCATCTCGGCGAGCGAAATGGGCTGGAAGCGTTGGATGACCTGTTCGGTGCTGCTCATCGGGGTAAAGGACGCCAAATCTAGGGAACCCTTTGACGGTGTGGGCCTCCAATGGTTTGACCAGGCCACGCACTAGCGTACATTTAGCGCCCTTTCACCCTGCCATGTCCAGTTCTGGTTCCATTACATTGGAGTTCATCAGTCACGCATCGACCTCGGAGCTGGGCGAGGCGGACCAAGCGTTGCTTACCGCTGCCCACGAAGCCGCGTTGCGTGCCTATGCCCGGTACTCCAACTTCCAGGTGGGTGCGGCCTTGCGCATGCGCGATGGGCGTGTGGTAACGGGGAACAACCAGGAGAACGCATCGTATCCGGCCGGAACGTGTGCGGAACGTACGGCCTTACATGCCGCCATGTCGTTCGACCCGTATGGTGTGGTGGAGACCATGGCCATCGTGGTGCCATCGGTCACGGGCGACAGACCGGTAACGCCCTGTGGCATCTGCAGGCAGGCTTTGTTGGAGCAGGAGGTACGGCAGAAAGGTGAGCCGCTGCGCCTCTTGATGGCCGTGCCGAACGGGCCGGTATACGAAGTGCGCCGAGCCTCGCAACTGCTGCCTTTGGCCTTCGACGCTTCCTTCCTGAACGGATAAGCGCACCGTGGCGTGGAAAGGCAGGGGCTATATTTGCCCTACCTTATGAGCACGAAGACCGCCGCTGCCACCAAGAGCAGCAAGTCCGCCAAGTCCGGGGCCAAGACCTTCGACAAGGACACCTACATGCGTTGGTTCAAGGAAATGGTGCTGATGCGCCGTTTCGAAGAGAAGACCGGCCAGCTCTACACCATGCAGAAGTTCGGTGGGTTCTGCCACCTCTACATCGGTCAGGAAGCCATCCTGGCCGGCATGATCACCGCCATACGCCCCACGGACCGGCTGATCACCGGGTACCGCGACCATGCGCACCCGCTCGTGATCGGCACACCCGCCAAGCACGTGATGGCCGAGCTTTTCGGCAAGATGACCGGCACCAGCAAGGGTAAAGGCGGAAGCATGCACTACTTCGATAAGCAGCGGCACCTGTTCGGTGGGCACGGCATCGTAGGTGGGCAGATCGGCCTGGGTGCGGGTATCGCCTTCGCGGACAAATACCGTGGCGAAGACCATGTGACGCTTTGTTTCATGGGCGATGGTGCCGTGCGCCAGGGCATGTTGCACGAGACCTTCAACATGGCCATGACGTGGAAGTTGCCCGTGATCTTCATCATCGAGAACAACAACTACGCCATGGGTACCAGCGTGGAACGTACCAGCAACGTGCATGACCTGAGCACCTTGGGCGAGAGCTACGATATGCCTGGGTTGGGTGTGAACGGCATGCGCTGCGAGGATGTACATGAGGCCATCGCCATGGCGTGCGATCACATCCGCGCAGGTAACGGACCGTATCTGCTCGACATAAAGACCTACCGCTACAAGGGGCACAGCATGAGCGACCCCCAGAAGTACCGCACCAAGGAAGAGGTGGAAGAGTACAAGAAGCAGGATCCGATCGAGAGCGTGCGCGCTACCATACTCGAGAACAAGTGGGCCAAGGAAGCCGACCTGGAGGCGATCGACGCCGAGGTGAAGAAGGAAGTGGAAGCCGCTGTGAAATTCGCCGAGGAAAGCCCCATGGCCACCGCCGACGAACTGTACAACGACGTGTACTTCGAGAAGAACTATCCATTCGAGAAAGACTGAACGACTGACCGACCATGGCCGAGATCGTACGCATGCCGAAATTGAGCGACACCATGACCGAAGGGGTGGTGAGCGCATGGCACAAGAAGGTGGGAGATGCCGTGAAGAGCGGTGAGGTGCTCGCGGAGATCGAGACCGATAAGGCCACCATGGAGTTCGAGAGCTTTACCGATGGAGTGCTATTGCACATCGGCGTGGAGAAAGGCAAGGCCGCACCGGTGGACAGCGTACTGGCCGTGCTGGGCAAAGCCGGAGAAGACATCACCGCGCTGCTGGCAGGTGAAGCTTCTGCTGCGCCGAAAGCCGAAGCTGCTCCGAAGAAGGAAGAACCCAAGGGTCAGGAAAAGCCCAAGGAGCAGGGGCAAGAGCAAGCTGCTCCTGCGCCTGCTCCCACTCCTGAGAAAGCGAAACCCGTTGCCTCTGGAAGCGTTCCCGCTCCGAAACCCTTGTTCGGTGGTGGAGGTGCCGCTTCTCCATCGGCACCGGCGAACAACGGTCGTGTGAAGGCCAGTCCGCTGGCGAAGCAGCTTGCTGAAGAGAAAGGCATCGACATAGGCCGGGTGGCTGGCAGTGGCCCCGATGGTCGGGTCACCAAGCAGGATGTGGAGAACTTCACCGGTGGAGGCGCCTTGTATAGTGTGCCACAAGTGGAGAAGTTCGAAGAGGTGCCCGTGAGCCAGATGCGCAAGACCATTGCGAAGCGCCTGAGCGAAAGCCTCTTCACCGCGCCACACTTCTTCCTCACATTGGAGCTCGACATGGCCCGTGCCATGAGCGTGCGCGAGTCGATCAACAAGCAGGTGGCACCGGACAAGATCTCTTTCAATGATCTGGTGATCAAGGCGTGTGCTGTAGCGTTGAAGCAACACCCGAAAGTGAACAGCAGCTGGTTGGGTGATCGCATCCGCTACAACGAACACGTACACATCGGTGTGGCCGTAGCGGTTGAAGAAGGGCTGCTGGTGCCTGTTGTTCGCTTCGCAGATGGCAAGTCGTTGCGCTCGATCGGCAACGAGGTGCGCGACCTAGCCAAACGTGCCAAGGACAAGAAACTGCAACCCGCAGATTGGGAAGGCAACACCTTCACCATCTCCAACCTGGGTATGTTCGGTATTGACGAGTTCACTGCCATCATCAACCCGCCTGATGCGTGCATCCTGGCCGTGGGTGGCATCATGGAGAAACCCGTGGTGAAGAATGGGCAGATCGTGATCGGCCATACCATGAAGGTGACTCTGAGCTGCGACCACCGCGTGGTGGATGGTGCTACCGGAGCCGCCTTCTTGAACACGCTGAAGAGCTTGTTGGAAGAACCGGCATTGTTGCTGGGGGTGGGGGCGATCTGATCACTGGATGGCTCATCCGATAGGTCGAACGATGAGCATACCCGCAAGACTCCTTCCCCAAAGCTTCCGATCCTGGCTCTCACGACAGGTATTGCGTGGAGATACCGTTCATTGCCCCGTGTGCGATCAAGGCGCTATCGCCTACCTGCCTTCGGGATCGCCACCCCGCCCGCATGTGCTTTGCCCGTTCTGTGGCTCGCGTGAACGGGCGCGGATGGCCTGGCTCTTCCTGAAGGAACGGAAGGTGCTACGCGCGGGTTTGCGTGCGCTACATGTGGCCCCTGAGCAGTGCTTGCGCGAAAAGCTCACGGTATTGCCCGGCGTGAAGTATACGGCTGGCGACAAGTTCACGCCCGGGTATAGCTACCCACGCGGAACGATCGATCTGGATATCACAGCGATGCCCTTCGCGAACGATTCGTTCGACTTGATCCTCTGTTCGCATGTGTTGGAACATGTGCCGAATGACCAGCAAGCCATGTCCGAGCTTTTCCGCGTGTTAGCACCGGGGGGTATGGCCATCTTGATGGTGCCTGTGGTGCTTGATCGAGCCACCACCGACGAGGATCCTTCGGTGACCGATCCACAGGAACGCATCAAACGTTTTGGTCAGTTCGACCATGTACGGCTTTATGGCCGCGATTATATGGACCGATTGAAGGCTGCTGGCTTCGACGTGGTGGAAGATGCCATGACCGAGCGGATGAGCGCAACCGATGTTTTCCGCTACGGATTACTGCGGAGCGAGGTGGTGCATGCCGGGCTGAAGCCGATCACTCCACGAGCCTGAACGGTCCTTGCGGCATGTGGAAGTAGCTGCCATTGGGCCGCTCTGGTAACATCACACCTTCCGATCGTAGCGCTTGTTCGATGGTGTGAAGGTCGTTGGCGTTGTATGCCACCGTAGGTATGCTGACCAGGACCAACGTTCGATCCGGGCCATCCATGGCCGATAGCAGAAGGTACTCGAACGGCGCTGGTGTGTACAAAGGCGCGTTGTTGAATCCCGGTGCGATGAACAGTCGTGCAGCGGTATCCAAACCTTTGGTGATGCCCTGTTCGCGCGCATGAGTGATCCGTGCTTCCATCCACTCCCTTCTTTCGGTGAAGGTGTGGCCTACGTGTATGGACCACAGCACACGTGGTATGAACAGAACTGTGAATATGTACGTGGACCACATAGTGGAGCGCTGAACATGTTGAACTGCCCACGCTGCGGAAACAAGCGCCCAAAGAACATGTGCAT
>JAEYWT010000107.1 GCA_023428865.1 Bacteroidota bacterium
CCTACAAGCAGACCGCTCCCATGCCACCTCTTTTCTACAGCGGAAAATGGAACCTCTCCGTGGAACCGTGGATCGACCCGAGCCTCGACCTGCACACACGACTTCTCGCCTTCCCGGACAGCACACGCCCCGATCTCGTCCTTTTCATCGGCGAAGAAGACCTGGCCGCACGGGCCCAACGTGTTTCTGCGGCCATGGGTCGATTATCGATCGTGGATCGGGTAGAACCTGGTGCGCTGGACCGGCTTGTACACTGGCTCAATCCCGTGAACCGCAACGAGACGATCATCGTGGCTCGGCCACAGCGACCCTTTGATCCCACCAGATCACCGGCGGAGAAGTAGTTTCGCACCGGAAATAGCCTGATAACAACCAGGCAGCTCATCCACCACATGGACTTTTCTACCCTTGACCCCCACGTTCTGCTCACGAGCGAAGGGATCATCGCCTTGTTGACGCTCACCGCCTTAGAGATCGTCCTGGGTATCGACAACATCATCGTCATCAGCATTCTCAGTGGCGAGCTGGAGGGCAAGGCGAACCAACGCAAAGCCCAACGACTCGGCCTTGGCCTGGCCATGATAACCCGCCTGGCGCTGCTCTTCAGTATCAGCTTCATCATGGGCCTGAGCGCACCGGCCTTCCACTTCGGTGATCATCCGGTCACGGGGCGCGATCTGGTGCTCATCATCGGTGGTCTCTTCCTTATCTGGAAAGCCACGGTGGAGATCCATGCCAAGGTGGAGCAGAAACATGAGAAGGAAGGCCCCAGGCGCAAAGCCTCAAGCATGCTCAGCGTGGTGCTTCAGATCATCGTCATTGACATCGTCTTCAGCCTCGATAGCGTGATCACCGCTGTGGGCATGAGCAACCAACTCATCATCATGTCGCTTGCCGTGATCTTCGCCGTTTTGCTCATGCTCTTTGCCAGCGGGCCCATCGCCGATTTCGTGAACAAGCATGGCACCGTGAAGGTGCTCGCGCTCTCCTTCCTGGTGATGATCGGTGCGGCACTGATCATGGAAGGTTTCGGCGAACATGTGAACAAGGCCTTCATCTACTTCGCCATGGGCTTCAGTGTACTGGTGGAGTTTCTCAACCTGCGTATGAAGGTGAACGAGAACAGGTTGCTCCAACGGCGCGACGAGGACATCCACCTGGAGTGAGGGCGGGGAGAATAGTCGGTTCGTGGTTGTCGGTGCTTCCATGCAGGGAGATCGTCAGGAGTCCCGTATCTGAGCGTACCCTGCGATTAGGCTCGATTGGAGTGGAGGTACGGTAGCCTGTAGCTAACACGAACCTTGGTGCAAGCGTAGCCGTAGGCTACGGAATGCCTACGTTGTTGCGCGTAGCCACAGGCTGCGCGCAGATCCGGGTGGCAATACCCTTAACGCGACACGATCACGAACTCCGTACGCCGGTTGCGGGCGCGGCCTTCTTCGGTATCATTCGTGGCGATCGGTTTCTCCGGTCCATAGCCTTGGTGGGTAAGGCGGCCACCCGCGATCCCCTTCCCTTGCAAGTAGTTGCGTACGGTGCTCGCCCGGTTCTCACTAAGCAGCTTGTTCTCCGCAGCACCACCTCGGCTGTCGGTATGTCCTTCGACACGGATCTTCACCGTGGGATTCTCCTTCAGGAAATCGATCAGTTCATCCAGGATGTATTCCGATGACTTCGTGATGTCCGCGGAGTTGGTGGCATACTTGATATCGTTGACCCGGTAGCTCTTGCCCACCTCGATCTTCTGCACCTGCATATCCACCTTGGCCACACCGGCGCGCACCGTGTCCTCGGCGGAGAAGCTGCGGCTGTCGAACACGTGGTCCTTCTTCTTCACGGTCATGATCACATCGCTTCCGGGTTTCAACTTCACCACGGTGGCGTAGCGTCCGGTGGTGTTGTCCACGTTGATCACTTCCACCTTGCGCGTATCCATGTATTCGATCTCCACCGTGGCATCCTTCACTAGCTCCCCTTTCTCGTCGCGCACTTCACCCTTCACAACCATGATATCATCGGGCCGCAGCTCCTTGGGCAATTCGAAGCCGAAAATGTCCAGATCACCGGCGCCTTGGTAGCGCGCACTCGCGAAGTAGGCGGTGCGTCCGTCCGCACTCACGATCAAACCATGCTCATCCTGATCGGTGTTCAACGGATGGCCTAGGTTCTTCGGTTTGGTCCAGGTTCCATCATCATTCAACTTGCTGAAGAAGATGTCGTAGCCGCCGGCACCACGATGGCCACGCTTCTCGTCCACTCTTCCACTTTCGTCGGTGGGTGGTTTCGCAGCGAAATACAAGGTGCGACTATCACTGTGCATGAAGGGCGCCTTCTCATCGCCCATGGTGTTGATGCCCTTGACCGGTCTCGCGGGTGACCACTGGCCTTTTGCATCACGCTTGCTTTCGAATATGTCGATGCCATCGGTGTTCGGCCTGATAGTGGCGAAGTACAACGTGTTCCCATCCGCGCTTAAGGTCGGTTGGCTTTCCCAGCCATCGGGTGTGTTGATGTTCGGTCCCAGGTTCTCCATGCCGGCCCACTCGAAGGTTTGTCCACCTCTATCCAGATCGAACTTGGTCTCGTAGTGCGACCGATAGATGTCGCAGTTGCGGTAACCCTTGGCATCGGGCGCACCACATACCGTAACGAACATCTCCTGGTTGTTCACGCTGATGGTGAGGCCGCCATAACTATCTCCCACATTGAAGGGTTCAGGCAGGGCACGACCATCGTTGAAATCGGTCTTCACATCCGCACGACGCGATTCGGTGAGCTCTTCCACCTCCCGGGCAACGATGTCTCCTTTGGCCTTCTTCTGGCTTACACGGGTGAAGAACAGCAGCTCGTTGTCCGGCGACAGCATGGGAAGGTATTCCTTCGCGGCGGTGCTCACGTTACGCACGATGCTCGGGTTGAGCGGGGCAGTGTTCCGATAGAAGTCAGAGTAGAACTGGAGCTCGGGCATGATGGCCTCCACATCCGCATACTTCTTATCGTAGTCCTTGCTCAGTTTGGCAGGATCATCGTTCGGGAACTTGCGGAATGCCTCGAAGGCTTTGGCGGCTTGTGCGAATTCATCCTGCGCATAGTGCATCACGCCCAGGTGGTAGGGCACATCGCTGTGGTAGTTGGCGCACTTGGCCTGCAACTGGTCGAAGTACTTGATGGATGCGGCGTAACCCTTCCCTCCTTCCTTACCGATCCGATAGGCCGAGAGCCCCAGTTGGAACAGACAGGGCGCACACTCCCCATCGATCTCCAAGGCGGCCTTCAATTTCTGGTGGCGCTCCATCGGTTCCTTCGCCTTGGAGGCTTCGTCCAACAGCTTCACGATCTTCTTGTCGGTGGGCATGCCGCATGGATCCTCGCTGGCTTCGTCCTGGGCGGTGGCAATCACGACCGACAACAACAGCACGAATACCATGCAACAGCGCGCGGCCACACTTCTCATTTCCATCTCGGTACGTTCTGGTCGAACCTGAGGATCGACGCTACGGGATCTTCGCATCAATGTCATCAATTCACGACCACGGCTACTTCACGGTCGTGTTCGTCGCTTCGGCCTTGGCTATCATGTCATCACCTTTCTTGCGAGCGGTTTCCACCAGTCCATCGGCACGTTTGTCGGCTTCGGCCACTGCTTGTTGCTCTTTCCTATCCGCTTCTTCCTTGGCCTTCTTCGCAGCGGCCTGTGCGGCCACCTTCGCTAGCGGATTCGTCACTTTGGCAACCGCATCATCAGCGGCTTTGTAAGCTTCACCCTTCAGACGCGCGGCTTCCGTTCGTGCCTTAGCCTTTATATCATCGGCTTGTTTCTGTGCTTCAACCACCAGTTTCGCTGCCTCCTCCCGCGCACGTGCCACCGCGTCTTCCTTCGCTTTATCGATCTGGTTGTTCAACTCTTGCTTGATCTCCGTTACCACCACATCCTTCACACTACTCGTACCACCTGCGAACACCGGCTTCACGATCGGCTTCTCGATGGTGCCCGTGATCTTGGCGGTGAGGTCCAGTTCAGCAGGCACCTGGAAATTGGCACCGATCGCGTTATTCGCTTTGCCGAGTAGACCGGCTACCGCCGTAGCGGCCCCGGCACCGAACATGTCACTGGGCACCTTGGCCTTCATGTCGTAGTCGATGGCCTGGTCCGCGAAAGCGGTGCTGCCACCCACGTTCGCCTTGATCCGGTCGATCTTCACATCGAACGGCTCGGTGATCATCTTGCCCTCTTGGAACTTGTAGTTGAACACGATATCGTTGAGCGTGGTGTTCTCGATGCCCTTCAACTTCAATGCTTGCGCGATGTCCACGAGAGGTTTGAACCCGTCGATCTTAACGCTCTTTGTGCGCAGGGTGCCACGACCGCTCAACGTGTTCATATCTGGCTGCATGTGCTGATCCAAAACAGCGGTCATCGTTAGGTCCGTACTGAACTTGCCTTTGCAGGTCTTGGCGATCGGCGCCATCTTCTGCACGCTCTCCATGGACTTCACGGTCTCCTCGATATCGAGATCCTTGATGTCGTACTTGAAGTCGATCGTCGGTTTAGCCGCGTTCTTCGTGTCATACCCACCGGCCATGGTGATGGCGCCGCCGAAGAGGTTGAAGAAGACATCCTTCAAGTCCACGCGCTGATCGTGGATGTGCATACCACCCCGGACATTGGTGAGGTTGATATTGTCGTAGATGACTTCTTTCACCGCCATGCCCATGCGGAAATCGATGTTGCCCGGCACTTCGATCACGCTCATGGAGCCGGTATCCGCCGCTGCCGCCGCGGTGTCCGTTGGCGTTGAAGGTCCCATCAATTCGTTCAGGTCGAACTTGTTCGCGGTAAGGTCGAAGGTGCCGGTGAGCGTGCTGTCCTTCAACCACCACTGGATGTAGTTGTCCATGCGACCTTTCGCTTGGATGTTGCTGCTGCCCACACTGCCATCGAAGCTGGTGAGCGCGAGGAAACGCGGACTAAAGTCGAAGTACAAGCTGTTGATGCCCACCGGAGGAAGCGAATCGCTCACGTAGTTCATGCCGAGCAGGATGAGTTTACCATCTGCTTGGAACTTGTCGTACTGTCCCTTTTCCACATCGCTCATGCGCCCTTTCATGCGCACGTCGGCGGTAAGGTTGCCCTTCAACTCTTCTTTCATCGGCACCACGGTCTTCACGCTGGCGAGGTCCAAGTTGGCCTTCAACTCCGCGTCCACGTTGGGGTCGCTCATGGGCGTGGTCAGATACATGCGGGCCTCCACCGGGTTACTCGCCATCTTCAGCGCGAAACGCTTCAGATCCACCACCATCTTGTCCATGTTGTCGCCTTGCGGACAGGTGATGTTGAGATCCACGTAGATATCCTCTACACTGCTCGGAAGATCGGGGTACTTGAAGCGGCCCTTGTCCACGTCCACTTTCAAGCCGAAGCCGGGCATGCTCTTCTCGTTGTAGATGCCTTTCACGAAACCGCTGAAGCCGGCCTTGCCGCTCATCTGCACTCCGGTGAGGTCCGTTGCGAATTCAGCAGGCACCAACGAGAGCAGCGTACCGAAGTCGGTCTTCTTCGTGTTCCACGTGATGTCCATGTCCATATCGTCGCCGGGCATGGCCAGCCAACCATCGAAGCCGAGCGTGAGCTGGTTGATGGTGGCCTCGTTCTCCTTGAAGGTGAACTTCATGTTCGGCATGTCCATGTCCAGATCGGCCTTGATGTCGGCCTTCACGTTCTTCAGGTACTTGATGCCGTCGAACACCACGTTGGCGGTGTCCGCATGCGTGGTGGTATTCAGGGTGAAGAGGTCCTGGGTGAAGTCGCCACTGCCACGGTGGTCCAGGCCTTTGACGTCCATGTAGTAGGTGAGCGACGCATCATCATAGATCACCGTACCATCCTCGATCCAGTACTCGCGCAAGCCGATGTTGAAAGCGCTCGCCGTATCGGCCGTCTCTTCTTCCACCGCTGTGCTATCGCTCTTCGCGATATCCCAGTTGGCGCGACCATCTTCCAAGACCTTCACGTGGATGTAAGGCTTCACGAGGCCGATACGCTTGATGTCGACCTTATCCCCGAAGACGCTCTTGATGTCCACCGTGGCGGTGAGCATGGCGATGCGCGCCAGGTCGATGCCTTCGAACGGAGCCACATTGCTCACCTTCACGTTCTCGATCTCCACGGTGAGGTCCGGGAAGCTTTTGAGGATGGTGATGTCCCAGTCACCCCAATCCACTACGGCGTTGATGTTCTTGTTCACCTCGGCCTTCACCGCCGCCTCGATCTTGTCCTTGAACAGGATTGGGATCAGGATGGCGGCGCCCAGAATGAGGACGATGAGGATGCCCAGCGTGAGCAGGATGCGTTTGGTCCACTTTGCCATGGTCAATGGAATGAAGGCTGTTGATCCGCGCGAGCGGCTCGGTTGCGAAGGAGATGGTCGGCGAGTACGAGACAGGTCATGGCTTCCACGATGGGCACGGCGCGTGGTACCACGCAAGGATCATGCCTTCCTTGGGCTTCGAGCACCACAGGTAAGCCCGACCGGTCTACCGTTCGCTGCGGTTTCGCAATGGTGGCCGGTGGTTTGAAGGCTACCCGGAACCAGATATCCTCGCCGTTGCTGATACCGCCCAGGGTTCCGCCACCGTGGTTGGTCGTGGTGCGTATGGCTGCGCGATCCACCCGGGTGCCCAGTTCCTCTGAACCGGGCTCCCTACGCCAGCCCAGCATGTAGGTATCGTTGTTCTGGGAACCCCGCGCTTCGGCAGAAGCAAAGCCATCGCCTATCTCGAAGCCTTTGGTGGCGTTGATGGATAACATGGCCTTCGCTAGGTCGGCTTCCAACCGATCGAAGACCGGCTCTCCCAATCCAACGGGCATCTCTCGTACCACACATTGGATCACTCCGCCAATGGAATCGCCTTCCGTGCGCACTTGTTCGATCAGTGCCGTCATACGACCTACTGCTTCGGTATCGGCGGTGCGCACAGCATTGGTCCAAACGCTGCTCAGGTCCATTTCACAGTAGGGCTTTTCGAGACGCTCGTTCCCCACTTGTTGCACATAGGCTGCCACGACCATGCCTTCCGCAGCAAGCAGCTGGCGAGCTAGTGCACCGCCCACCACCCGTGCTGCTGTCTCACGCGCACTGCTGCGCCCGCCCCCACGGTGATCACGTATGCCGTACTTCTCCTCCCAGGTCATATCCGCATGTCCCGGCCTATGGATCTCCTTGAAGGCATCATAGTCCGCACTACGGGCATCTGCGTTGCGGATGAGAAAGGCGATCGGCGTACCCAATGAAACACCATCCAATAAACCACTGAGGAATTCGACCTTGTCGGCTTCGTTACGCGTGGTTCCTAGAGCGGTGCTACCCGGTCGGCGCCGGTCCAGCTCTTGCTGAACAGCGTCCAGATCGATCCGCAGACCGGCCGGGCAACCATCCAGCACACCACCAATGGCCACGCCATGGCTTTCGCCAAAGGTGGTCAACCGAAAGAGCTGGCCGAACGAATTTCCAGGCATGTACGCTGAAAGGCCCGAAGACCTATTCAGGGTACAAAAGTAGGATCAACGATAGGCCACGACCATGATCGACCGCTTTGGGGATCCACCAGCGGATCGTTAGGAAGAACACCCTCCCAGCCCGTGGCGATCGTCTTTCTTTGCCACACATGCCACGCCTACTGATCAAGAACGCCAAAGCCCTCGTGGGCCTTAGGCCCGAAGGCCAACGGGCGGT
Source organism: Bacteroidota bacterium (assembly GCA_023428865.1). Lineage (GTDB taxonomy): Bacteria > Bacteroidota > Bacteroidia > Flavobacteriales_F > PHOS-HE28 > PHOS-HE28. The sequence continues at coordinate 7,734 of JAEYWT010000107.1, forward strand.
GCATGGCCGTGCCATGGCCGAATTGCCCACCTTGGCCAACGCCTGGCTCTTGGCAGAGAACGGCCGCATTGCCGCATTCGGCACCATGGATACCTTCAACGGCATTGCCGACCACAACGACCTGAAGGTGATCGATGCGAGTGGTCGTTATGTGCTGCCCGGATGGTGCGATCCACACACCCATACCGTACACGCCGCACCGCGCGAAGAGGAGTTCGTGGACAAGATCCATGGCCTTACCTACCAGGAGATCGCCGCTCGTGGTGGCGGCATCCTCAACAGCGCCAACAAACTGCGGACGATGAGCGAAGATGAACTCTTCGCCAAAGCCGAAGCACGCCTGTTGACCATGATGCAGCAGGGTACCGTGGCCGTGGAGATCAAGAGCGGTTATGGCCTTTCGGTGGAAAGTGAACTGAAGATGTTGCGCGTGGCGAAAAGACTGAAGGAAACGCTGCCCTTGCAAGTGAAGACCACCCTGCTCGCAGCCCACGCGCTGCCGGCGGAATTCAAAGAGGACCGCAAGGGCTATCTGGACCTGGTCGTACACGAGCTGATCCCACAAGTGAAGGCCGAGGGCTTGGCCGACTACGTGGATACCTTCTGTGAAACGAACTACTTCACCGTGGATGAAATGCAGCGTGTGCTCGAAGCAGGCGCAGCGCATGGGCTTCGAGGCAAAGTACATGTGAACCAATTCACGAGCATAGGAGGTATTCAAGCTGCCATCGAACACCACGCGCTCAGCGTGGATCATCTGGAGGTGATGACCGAAGAGGACCTCGCAGCATTGGCCGAAGCGCATGCTCCATCGAGCTCGCGAATGGCTCCCATTCCCACACTCCTACCCTCCTGCTCGTTCTTCATCCGTATACCCTACGGTCCGGCGCGCGAACTCATGCAACGTGATATACCCGTTGCGCTCGCCACCGACTTCAACCCGGGCACAACTCCCAGTGGGAACATGAACTTCGTGCTCTCGCTCGCCTGTATCCAAGCGCGCATGTTGCCCGAGGAAGCCATCAATGCCATGACCCTGAACAGCGCCGCGGCCATGGAACTGGACCAGGAGCTGGGTAGTATCACCGTGGGTAAACGTGCCAGCCTGATCATCACCAAGGAGATACCTTCGCTCGCGTACCTGCCCTACGCCTTCGGCAACGACCATATCGATACCGTACTCATTGATGGAACACCCGTCCGGACCGGAACAGCGGTCGCCTGAGAACCCGCAACCCACCTACGCGCGACCTCCTGGATTGGAGTTCGCCATGGGAGTGTCATTGTTCGGCATGATGATCATGGTGTTCTTCATCGTGCAGACCGTGGTCTTCATCAGCGGCGTACTGCGCCATTCACCCGACCTCACTTCAGAAGGATTCTCCTTCTCCCTGCTCTCCGATCCGCGCATGGAGGAGCGTATGAGCGAACTCGTCTTCCATGGCGACCTCGTTGCGCAAGAAGCCATCTGGAGCGGCGCCATCTGTACCTTGCTCATCTACTTCGCCGTACGCCTGTGGAAACGCACGCAAACGGCGCAGTTCCTGGGCTTGAAGAAACCACACTGGAAACAGGTGCTCATGTGGTTGGGCATCTTCTTCCTCCTGGGTGTCATCATCGAACTGCTCGCTCACTTCTTCCCCGTCTTCCGAACGGATTTCATGGAACAAGTGATCGGCAGTACCACCAACTTCTTCTGGCTCATGGTGGGTGTGGGTATCATGGCACCCTTGTTCGAGGAGTTCTTGCTACGCGGGCTCCTTTTCGGCTCCATACGCCACATGTTCGATGAGCACGTTTCCGTTGCCCTCACCGCCGGGGTATTCGCCCTAATGCACATGCAGTACGACCCGGCCGTTATGCTGTTGATCCTGCCCATGGGCATCGTACTCGGCTACGCACGTTCCCGGAGCGGATCGATCTGGGTACCGGTCATCTTGCATGTGGTCAACAACATGATCACCGTGCTTTTCCCGTAGCCGCTCACCTTCCTCACCAGTAGCTTTGCCGCCCGCACCCCCGTGCAGGTTAAACCCGAACTCCAGCTCATGAACCGCCGTTTGATCGAATGCGTGCCCAACATCAGCGAGGGCCGCGACCGTGCCAAGATCGATGCCATCGCCGCCGTGGTGGAGACCGTTGAAGGTGTACGCCTGCTCGATGTGGATCCCGGCAAGGCCACCAACCGCACTGTGATCACCTTCGTGGGTGAACCGGAACCCGTGAGCGAAGCGGCTTACCGACTGATCAAGAAGGCGCAGGAGCTGATCGATATGCGCAGCCATAAAGGCGAACATCCACGCTTCGGCGCTACCGATGTATGCCCCTTGGTGCCTATCAGTGGAGTGAGCATGGAAGAATGCGCGGCTTATGCGAAAAAGCTCGGCGAACGTGTGGGTGGTGAACTGAACATTCCTGTCTACCTCTACGAAGCTGCCGCCAGTGAAGAGAAACGACGCAACCTGGCCAATAACCGCAGTGGCGAATACGAAGGCCTACCCAAGAAATTGACCGATCCCGCGTGGAAGCCCGACTTCGGCCCCGCCGCTTTCACCGATAGTGTGGCTCGCAGCGGCGCCATCGCTATTGGTGCGCGCAACTTCCTGGTGGCCTACAACGTTAACCTCAACAGCACCAGCACACGGCGCGCCAATGCCATCGCCTTCGACATACGCGAAGCGGGCAGAAAGGTGAAACAAGCCGACGGCAGCGAAGTTCAAGTACCCGGTAAGCTGAAGGCCGTGAAAGGCATCGGCTGGTACATCGAGGAATACGGCGTAGCTCAACTCTCGCTCAACCTCACCGACATCAGTGTCACACCCGTACACATCGCCTTCGATGAAGCTTGCAAGGCGGCCGAAGCACGCGGCATGCGCGTTACCGGTAGCGAACTGGTAGGGCTTACTCCGAAACAAGCCCTGATCGATGCCGCCGACTTCTACCTGACCCGTCAGCAACGCAGCCTCGGCATCAGCGAACGCGAGAAGATCAAGATCGCCGTGAAATCGCTCGGCTTGGACGACCTCGGCCCCTTCGACCCGCAGAAGAAGGTGATCGAATACATGCTGGAAGAACCCAACGCCGAACGCCTCGTGCGTATGGATCTGAAGCGGTTCAGCGAGGAAACATCCGGTGAAAGTCCCGCTCCCGGTGGCGGTTCCGTGGCGGCTTATGTGGGCGCATTGGGTGTTTCGCTCGGCTGCATGGTGGCCAACCTTAGCGCGCACAAACGCGGATGGGACGATCGTTGGAAGGAATACAGCGATTGGGCCGTGGTGGGTGAGAAGCTCCGCAACGAACTGCTCTTCCTGGTGGATGA
>JAEYWT010000108.1 GCA_023428865.1 Bacteroidota bacterium
CGTTAACCTTCCACCAGCCGCTCCAATGCCTCAGCGCTTCGGTCCCAGTTGAAACGGTCCCGAACGAAACGGTAGCCGGCTTCTGCCAATCGATCACGCTCGTCGGCATGGTCCAAAAGATGCAGGATGTGGTCGGCGTAGTCCTGGGCACTTTCACCGATCAGGATGCTCTCGCCCGGCACGGCCTGCACGGCATTGTTGGCCAGTGCGCTGGTGATGCACGGCATACGCATGGCCATGGCTTCTAGCAATTTGTTCTGTAGCCCCGTTCCGATCTGCATGGGAGCAATGAAGATGCGGGCCGAAGCGTACGAATTGCGGATATCCTTCACCCAGCCGCTCACCTCCACCAACGGATCTCGCCGGGCCAGTTCCTTCACCTCCGGACTGGGGTCCACACCAGAGATCAGTAGGTTGGTCTGTGGCCTTGCCTTCCGAACGATCGGCAGCACCTTCTGGACCAGGAATACCACACTATCTATATTCGGAGGGTAGTTCATGTTCCCAGTGAAGACCAGGTCGTAGTGTTGGGCTTGCTGCTGTGGGGAGAAGTGATCGGTATCCACCCCATTAGGGATCACGTGTACGCGGTCGCGCAGTGGATGGTAGATGTACTCGCGATCTTGGGAGCTGATGATCACCGTATGGTCGAACAGGTCGAACATCAGGTTCTCGTAACGGATCAATCGTCGGGTCTCTGTCTGGAAGAGCGGGCGCAAGTGGATCGGTGCATTGCGCGTTCGGCGTTCCATGCCTTTGGACAAGGTGTCCATGTAGTCTAGCGTCTTCGGCAGGGTGGGGTGGGAGCGCACATATTCCGTGGTGCGCACGAGTTGGCAGAGCACATGGTCTGGAGCATGCTCTCGGATAACACGGTCTATGCTCCGTTGCGCGCTGGAGTGGTGGAAGTAAGCCACCTGGAACGGAAGTCTGGAGAAGATGGCGGTGCTCAATTTCAGCAGAATGCGCCAGCGTGGTATCCGTACTACTTCGATGTGTGAGCAGAACTGAGCCAAGTGTTCAATGCTGGCCGGGTCGGTAGCGCCATCGCTCAGGCAGCAAAGGATCACTTCGTGTTTGCGCGCCAACCGTGCGATCAGGTGATAAGCACGCAACTTGTCGCCCTTTTCCAGCGGGTACGGCACACGGGAGAGCAGCACCAGCAGTTTCATGCCTTGCGCGATCGCATATACAGGTCCACGAGATCCTTCACGATGTGCGTGTCTGAATATTTCAACTCCACCAATTTTCGCGCCTCGGCACCCAGCATGCGCATATAGTCGGGCGCCTCGTCCATGGCGATGATGTGCTCGGCGAACTCCGCGGCGTTGCGTGCGATCAGGATGTTCAGCCCTTCGGTATGTTCGATGCCTTCGGCGCCGATGGGGGTGGAAATGACCGGTTTGCCCAAGGCCATGCCCTCGATGATCTTCACCCGCATACCACCCGCGGAAAAGAGCGGAACCACCATCACATCACGATCGCGCATGAAGTTGTGCGCACTCTTCACACGACCTCTGATGTTCACCCCGCGCACGTCCATTTTCAGGAATTCATCGGGCATTTTGTTCCCTGCCAGATCGAGCCGTGCGTTGGGTCGTTTGACAAGCACCTTGGGCCAAACCTCGCTCAATAACCAGTGCAACCCTTCTTCGTTCGGCAACCAATCCATACTGCCCAAGTGGAAGAAGGTGACCTTGCTGGAGTTCTTCGGTTCGCTCACCACATACTCACTGGGTTCTACCGCGAAGGGAATGGTGGCAATGGGTGTCTTGCTGCAATGTTCGGCGAAGTGCTGCGCGTCCGCCGGGCTAATGGCGGCAACGGCATCCACACGGTCAAGCACGGCCATTTCGTAATCGTGCAGCTGCTTGGCCAGGAACTTACGGTAGGGGCGTTTCAAGAAATTCTTCTCGCCCGTGGCGATGCGCCCTTGGATCACGTGCTCCAGGTTGTGCGATCGCAATACGATGGATGCCTTGGAATACCTCCTGATGGTGGGTATGTAGGGCGTCATGAACAGGCTCTCGAGCTGCACCACATCGAATTCTTCCTCGGAGAGCAGCCGGATCAGGCGGATGTCCATATCAGGCGAGAAGAACCGACTGATGTTGTAGTTGTCCGCCGTGAGCAGATCGGTGAAGGCATCCACCACGTTCACGCTCGTATCCACATAGACCCCTTCGATCCGGGTGCGTTCGATGTAGTCAGCCGGAATGTTGGATAGGTCCAGCATGTTCTTCGGTGTACTGATGCAGAGCACCTTCACCGAATGGCCGGCAGTGAGAAGGCCCCGGGTAAGGTTGTGCATGGCCTTACTTCCGCCATCGATGGGCGGATAGGGCGGCTTGTTACACAGTTGAAGAATGCGCATGTCGGCGACCGAAAAGGGAACGGACCCGCTCCCAGCCGCGATAATACGCATCGGCATCGAAGAGGGGGCTGTCGGTTGAAGCCTTCCAGGTGAGCAGTGCGGCGATCGGCAGCAGCACCATGGAACTGATCCACATGCCCGGCCAGGCCTTGAATGCCCCGGATATCACCAGTTTTTCCGTGGAAAAGGAGACGATGTGGAAGATGAGGAAGAAGATGATGGCGAAGACCACCGGCAAGCCCATGCCTCCTTTTCTGATGATCGCCCCCAGCGGCGCACCGATGAAGAAGAAAATGAGACAGGCCGCGGCCAACATGCGTTTCCGATGCCATTCCAGCTGGAAACGCGAGAGTTGCTCGGTGCGCCCTTTCCGCTCCGTGGCGGTCTGGTCGAGGAAGCTGATGTTGTTCCGCACCAGGTTCATGGCCACATCGAAATAGTTGTTCCGCTCATCCACGCTCAAGGCCGTCTCGAATTGTCTTGTATCACCAGGAAGCGGAGTTGTGGCCTTGGCATCCTGTCGGCGGGTGATGTAGAGGCTGTTCGCCAAGTGTTTCTGCTGTTCTTCGATCCGCATGGCGAACTGCTTCCGTAGGCTATCCTCGGAGTGCTGTAGTTGCCGCGAGGTCATCATCTTATAGTGATCCTTGAACAGGTCGCGATCCGTGCGGTCCAATCCCAGACCGGAAAGATCCAACCGGATCTCGTCCTGTGCGAAGGTGCCGCGCATCATGGGGTATTTGCCTCGTTCACCGGCGGGTGTGTCTTCGCGGTAGAAGTTGCCATCGCGCAGGTCGAGCACCAGAAAGTGTCCATCTACACTGCGTTGCATGGCTCCGGTACGGGCGCGGACCACGGTGCGGTTACCCTGGAAGGGCACGCGGTGGTCGTAGATCAGTACGTCGTGCAGGGTGCCGTCATCATCCTTCTGCATGGCGCGTATGCTGAAGCCATCGATGCCGTTGTAGAAGATGCCGGGTTGTAGGTTGAGGGCGGGTTTCTTACGGGTCACATCCCACAACAACGAGTGGAAGCGCAAGTTGGCCACTGGTAGCACATTGTTGCTGAAGTAGTAGGAGGCCATGGTCAACCCACATACGAAGATGACCAAGGGAAAGAGGATCTTCAGCAGGCCCATCCCAGCAGAGCGCATGGGCACCAATTCGCTGTTCTCGCCAAGGCCACCCAGTGTCATGATGCTACTGAGCAGGATGGCCAGGGGCAAAGCCAGGGGCACGAAGCTGGCGGTGGCGTAGGTCATCAGTTCCAGTAGGACGTACCATTCCAAGCCTTTGCCCATGAGGTCGTCCACGTACTTCCACAAGAACTGCATCACCAGAATGAACAGCACCACCACGAAGGTGACGAGCAAGGGCCCCACGAAAGCCCGGATGATCATCAAGTGCAAGCGCCTCATCGTTCACCAACCGGTGCAAAGGTCGTGCTCGTTCGCCATGATGCCGACAGGGTACAGGGCACACGCGTACCGGACCGTAGGTCTTGCCTCTGCGCCGGAAAACGCCTCAAGCACCAAGCACGCGACCAAGCGTCTCGATCTGCGAGGTCCACAGGTTGCGGGTCTCCTGTATCTCGTGCGGCCAAGCGTGATCGGTCACCACCAGGCATACTTCATTGGTCATTGCATCGATGCGCACCCGGAATTCGAAGAACGCTTCGGGGTCCTCATCATCATTCCTGCGGAAGCGGATCACTTCCGGTGCCTTGCGGCCGATCATGGTGGTCTCCTCGCGCTCCCCATCCCAGATGAAGGTGTACTGATCTCCGCGTACATCCACATCCTGGCAATACCATTCGCTGAATCCACTGGGTGTGCTCAGCAGCTCGTATAGCGCATTAGGGCTGCTGTTGAGGTAGAACTCCATCACCACCCGTTCTTTCGCGGGCCGCTTCTTCACTGGTGTTGGGGCTGGTTTGGCAGGTGCCGGCTTTGGTGCGGGCGTTGGCGCAGCAACCACAGGCGCAGGTGTTTTTACCGCCGTGGTTGCTGGCGTCTTTGCCGGTGCAGGCTTCGCGGGCACGGCCTTCTTTACCACCACTGGTGCCTTCTTCACCACGGCTTTCTTAACGGCTGCGGTCTTCACCACCTTCGCCGGAGCTTTCTTCTTGCTCGCACTCGCCGGAGGCTTCACCGACCTCGAAGCGACCACTTTCTTGGCAACGACCTTCTTGGCGGGGGCGGCTTTCTTGGCAGCCTTGGCC
>JAEYWT010000124.1 GCA_023428865.1 Bacteroidota bacterium
ATCCTAGAGAAGCAGAAGACAAATGGTATTCTTATTGGATGGAAAACGGATTCTTCCGTTCTGTTCCTGATGAGCGAGAGCCATACACTATCGTAATGCCGCCACCAAACGTAACTGGCGTATTGCACATGGGCCACATGTTGAACAACACTATCCAGGACGTGCTGGTGCGTCGGGCGCGTATGCAGGGCAAGAACGCTTGTTGGGTGCCCGGTACCGACCACGCAAGCATCGCCACCGAAGCGAAGGTGGTGCGTTTGCTCGGTGAGCAAGGCATCAAGAAGAGCGCGATCGGCCGGGAAGAATTCTTGAAGCATGCCTTCGCCTGGAAAGAGAAGTACGGCGGCGTGATCCTCGAGCAGTTGAAGAAGCTCGGCGCCAGCTGCGATTGGGACCGCACGCGTTTCACCATGGAGCCGGACCTCAGCGAAGCGGTCATCGACGTGTTCATCGATCTGCACAAGAAAGGCCTGGTGTACCGTGGCCTGCGCATGGTGAACTGGGATCCTGTTGCGTTGACGGCGGTGAGCGATGAGGAGGTGATCCACAAGGAGGTGAACTCGAAGTTGTACCATGTCCGCTACGCAGTGGAAGGTGCGAATGATCAGTGGGTCACCATTGCTACTACACGTCCCGAAACGATCCTGGGTGATACGGCTGTGGCGGTGCATCCGGAGGACGAACGTTACGCGCACTTGAAGGGGAAACGTGTGTTGGTGCCGTTGATCGGGCGCAGTATCCCGGTGATCTTCGATGAGTATGTGGAGCGTGAATTCGGTACGGGTGCGTTGAAGGTGACGCCGGCTCACGATGTGAACGACTACGAGCTGGGCAAGAAGCACGGCTTGGAGACCATCGACATCCTGGAAGCCAACGCCACCTTGAGCCCTGCCGCGCAGTTGTATGTTGGCGAAGATCGCTTCATCGTTCGCAAGAAGATCGCAAAGCAACTGGAGGCTGAAGGCTACTTGGTGAAGACCGAGGACATCGTGAACAAGGTGGGTACGAGCGAGCGCACCGATGCGGTGATCGAACCGCGCCTTTCGTTGCAGTGGTTCCTGAAGATGAGCGAGCTGGCCAAACCGGCGTTGGACGTGGTGAAGGACGGCACGGTGAAGCTGCATCCCCAGAAGTTCGTGAACACCTACACGTACTGGATGGAGAACGTGCGCGATTGGTGCATCAGTCGGCAGTTATGGTGGGGGCAGCAGATCCCGGCGTGGTACAACGATGCGGGTGATGCCGCCGTGTGCCGCACCGAAGCCGAAGCCATCGCCTACTTCAAGCAGCACGGTCAAAGCACCAACGGCATCAAGCAGGACGAGGATGTCGTGGACACCTGGTTCAGCAGCTGGCTGTGGCCGATCAGCGTGTTCGATGGGTTCAAGGATCCGGACAACGCCGATATCAAATACTACTACCCCACCAATGATCTGGTGACCGCTCCGGAGATCCTTTTCTTCTGGGTGGCGCGCATGATCATGGCGGGCATGGAGTACAAGCAGGAAGTGCCGTTCAAGAACGTGTACCTCACGGGCATCGTGCGCGACAAGATCGGTCGCAAGATGAGCAAGAGCCTGGGTAATAGTCCGGACCCGTTGGAGCTGATCGAGAAGTTCGGTGCCGATGGTGTGCGCGTGGGCATGTTGCTCACGTCACCAGCTGGCAACGACTTGCCTTACGATGATTCGTTGTGCGAGCAGGGCCGGAACTTCAGCAACAAGATCTGGAACGCGTTCCGCTTGGTGAAAGGCTGGAGCGTGGATGGTCGTCCACAACCGGCTTCCAGCGCGGCTGCCGTGGCGTGGATGCAGAGCCGTGTGCAACGCGGTACAGCGGAGATCGATGCGCTCTTTGCGCAGTTCCGCATCAGCGAAGCGTTGATGGCCACGTACAAACTGGTGTGGGACGATCTGTGCAGTTGGTACCTGGAAAGTGTGAAGACCGGCTTCGTGGATGGCGTGGCCGAGCCGATCGACAAGCAGACGTACGAAGCCACCGTAGCCATCTTCGAAGAGGTGATGAAGTTGTTGCATCCCTTCATGCCTTTCCTGAGTGAAGAGGTGTGGCACTTGCTCCGCGAACGGAAGGCAGGGGACGATATCATTATCGCCTCGTGGCCGAAGGGCGGTGATGGTGATGCGAAATTGGAGGCCGAGGTACAACATGCGTTCGATCTGGTCACTGCCGTGCGCAACGTGCGGAACGAACGTGGCATGAGCCCCAAAGAAGCGTTGGAAGTACAGGCTAAAGGCACTGCACCCATGCGCGCAGCCGTGTCTGCATTGGTGAGCAAACTCGCGAACGTATCGGCCATCGCCGAGGTGGAAAAAGCGAGTGACGGTTCCATCACCTTCCTGGTCGGCACCACGGAGTATGCGGTGGACCTTGGCGGCAACATCGACACCGAAGCTGAAGCCAAGAAGGCCGAAGCCGAACTCGCGCACCTGCGCGGTTTCCTCGCCAGCGTGGAGAAGAAGCTCAGCAACGAACGGTTCGTGGCTGGGGCGCCGCCTCAGGTGTTGGAAATGGAACGCAAGAAGAAAGCCGACGCCGAAGCGAAGATCAAGGCGTTGGAGGAGAGGTTGGCCGTGTTGAAGTGATCAGTGTTTCACGAACCTGCCTTGTCCAGTAGTAGTGCGGACGAGGTAAACACCAGTGGTCAGTGACCTCACATCGAGTTCGGTCAATTGTCCGTTCTGCCGCACGGGTACGGTGAGGGTGCGGCCATCGGCACTGAGCAATTGAACAACCTGTAGATCAGCGCTGCGCGGCGACCGCACGTTGACGATGTCGGTAGCAGGATTCGGTGAGATACTTATCCCGAGCAGGTCGTGGTTCGTTATGTTGGTGCTGAACTCCGCCGCCAGTAAGCTCGGTTCGGTGATCACCGGCGGATTGAAGTCGAAGTAGATGTTGGCGATGTTCTCGATCTCATCACCGGGAAGGAGTGGTAAGCGTGGTCGGACGCGGAAGCCTACGAAGCCATGGCTACGCGGCTCATTGATGTTACTGTCAGGTAGCAGGATGTTCGGAAAAAAGAACTTCAGCGTGCCTGCATCGCGCAGGTCCCAATTGAAATTGTGCGATGCCGCACCCATGATGATGGTGCCCGGATCGAGGTTCGCGGGCAGGGTGTCGGTGATCACCACGTTGAACGCCGTGTCGGTACCCGTGTTCTGGAAGCGGATGGTGTAATCGATCCATTCATCTTCGCCGAGGTGCCACGTGCCGGTGTTGCCGGTGCTCGTGGTGGCCAGCTTGTCATTTGGGTCATAGGCACCGGTGATGGTACGCAGGTTGGTGGCGCTGTTGTTGGTATGATCACCATCGGTATTGGCCGAAGTGACGATGGCCGTGGCAACCAGTTCGTAGCCGAGCAAGCCCACATCAGGTGGTACTTGGAATCGGAGACTGTAGTTCCGTTGTTGCCAAGCGGTCAGTTGGGTCTGGTCCCACGTGATGGTATTGCCCACCACACTAGTTGGTGCCGGAGTAGCGGAGAGGAAGGTGATGGTAGGGTCGAAGGTGAAGGTGAGCGAGGTGTTGCCACTTGCAGCCGGCGTGAGGTTGCGCACGTTGATGGCGTATTGGAACTCGAAGCCCGGACGTGCGGCGTTGCTGCTGAGCATGGTGCGCAGATCCACCCCGACCAGTGCAGTATCCGGCAGGTTGCGTGTAACGGTGTTCGGTGATGCAGCGATGGTGAAAGGGATGGGTGCTCCGATGCAGTGCTCGGCGAGTGTCGTGCTTTGCTGGGCAAGGGTGTATTCACCGAAAGGAAGGATCAGTGAATAGGTTCCCGAACCGCTGGTGGTAGCGTAGTATGGTCCGGGCAGCACTTCGATCACTTGGCCAGGTGCACCGGGTTCATTCGTTTGCTTGGAGCAATCCTGGTTGTGGTCCACGAAAGCAGTGCCCTGCACTTTACCACAGGTGGGCCCCAAGTCGGGAATAGTGAAGAGCACATCCTCGTAACAGTCTTCACTCGTCCAAAGACCGATGATGCGATGACGGAGGCGATAGTCTCCGGCCGGAAGATCGGAAAGCCTGAAGGTGCCCGCTTGCGGGCCGATCGCCGAACCCAAACCGGGTTGGACGATGAACTCCTGGGTAGAGAGGTTCTCCAACGTGTAACTGAGGTCGAACGCATTCGAAGGGCCGTTCGCGAACAGTATGCTGCCAGTGGCGAATGTCTCGCAGGATCCTTGGATGTCGAGCGTTGTCAACGTGGGCCATTCCACGGGTCCTTGGGGTATTACCTCCCACTGACCGGTACACCCATTCCCATCTTGGAAAGTGGCCATGTAAGGCACGCCTGGTGTGCCAGGAACGGTGGCTAGGTATGCGGGCCACGAGATATCCATGTCGATCTCCTGCATGAACTGGCCGTTGAAGAAGTAGGGTGGTGGCCCCCATTCAACAACGGATAGTTCCGGGATCATGATGAAGAATGAGGCGTCGGGGAGAACACCTGGGCAATAGGGTCTGGTCTGCCAACCGGAGTAGTTCGGGGCTGAATAGTCGATCGAATTCAAGGTGATCTCGTCCGTCGCTTGGTCGTTGTTCGCGTCGGTAACGATGACGGAGTAGGTTCCGGTCGCCAATCCAGAGATGATCTGTGATGTGCTTCCGTTGGACCACAGGTACGTGTATGCTCCTTCGCCGCCACTGGCATATGCGATGAGTTCACCGTTGGTGCCGTTACATAGTGGTTCCTGCGAGACTGAAATGTTCACCGTTATCGCCCAACTCGATGTTCCGGTCAGCAGCAGGCAAATGGAGAGTAGTTCTCGGTGGATCATGGTCGGTCTTTTTCGGAATGGTGCGGTGTCGTCGGTCAATTCCTGATGATCGGTTCCACGATACGGATACCGCTGCCATCGATCCATTCCATGAAATAGGCACCTGAATTGAACGGTGTCAGGTCCACCAGCACACGATCGGTGTTGGTCGCTTGCTGGAGTATGTTCCGACCATCCACGGAGAGCACGCGCAAGTTGCCCATGTTGGTGTGCATGCCATCCAATTGTATGATCACCACATCGTTCGTGGGGTTGGGCATCAGGTTCATGCGCAGAGCAGGTGCTGGTACTTGAACATTCGTACTGAACTCCGCCACCAGCACGCTCGGCTCGGTGATCACCGGTTCGTTGAAGTCGAAGTAGATGTTGGCGATGTTCTCGATCGCGGTGCCTGGTGTCAATGGCGCGCGCGGTGCTATGCGGAACTTCACTAAGCCGTGGCTGCCGGGCTCGGCGGTGGTGCTATCGGGCAGGAAGATGTTTTCGAATCGCCACTCCACGATGCGGCCCGGTTTGAAGGAAACGGTGAAGGGATGGGAGGCCACACCTTGTTCGAAGGTGAGCATGTCCAATGTGGCGGGCAGCGTGTCAGTGATCACCACGAACTCCGCGTAATAGGTGCCAGTGTTCTGGAAACGGATGGTGTAGTCTATCCATTCATCCTCGTTGATGAAATAGAGATCGTCGCTGGTGCGGGTGCTGGTGGTGGCACGTTTGTCGTTAGGGTCATAACTACCTACGACTTCATCCAAGGCCACGTCCACATCATTGGTTGGGTCCGCATCGGCTAAAGTGTTCGTAACCGCCAGTGACGTATTCAGCATTGAGCCCAGTGGTGTTGGTATGGGCACCTGCACGCGCACATAGGCGTTGAAATTGGCGTAAGGACCGATGGGTGGGACATCCCACGTGATGACGTTGCCATCGATCGCGCTGGGAGCTGGTTGAATGTCCACAGGGGAAAGGACTTGGTCCAACGTGAGCGTGACGGTGGCATCACCGCTGCCTTCCGTGGATAGGTTGCGTACGTTGAGCGTGTAGTACGTTTGGAAGCCTGGTCGGAAGACGCCACTGGATACCGATGCTTGGAGGTCCAGTGGTCCGGTGTTGCTATTGGCGAGATCGAGTTCTGTTTGGCCCGGGCTGATGGTGAACGGAATGGGTTGCGTCGTCGGGCAGAGCAATTCCAATTGGGGATCTTGTTGGGCCACGGTGTAGGACCCATTCAAAAGAGGAATGTTGAAGTTCCCGTTCTGGTCCGTGAGGACGGTCTCGTCACCTGGTTGAATGAGCAATGGGCTGTATGGGATGCCGTATTCACCAGGGTCACGCACACAGTCCTCATCAACATCAACGAAGCTGGAACCTACGAGTGCACCGCAGATCTCGCCTGCATCCGGCACGACCACCCAGACCGTGTCATAACTGCATGGTCCGCCCATCGCTTCGGCGGTAACACCGATCCACCAGCGGAGACCATAAGTGCCGGAGACAAGGCCGGACAAGGATCCTACGCCATTTTGATCCGGAGCTATGACGAGGGTTGGGTTGATACCTCCGTCATCCAACAATGCGATGTACGGTGGGTATTGCAGTCCGGAAGGGAAGCCACCGTCCACCTCCACATGGATCGCACCGAATGCACCATTCCCACAACTAGGTTCCACGGTCACCACATTGATCTGTGGCCAATCGCTGATCTGTTCGCCATTGCTGCCGGAAACCGTGCCGGTGCATCCGTTTCCGTCGTCCACGTCGTATACGAACCACGTGTCAAAGGGTGAAGAGGGGAAGCGGATATGGTCCGGGATCCAGCCGGAAGACTCCGCCGGAAAACCAGCCACGGTCCAGTTGTTCGGAAGACCGGAGACCATCGGATCCTCGAAGGCGTGGTTCGGCGCGCTGCACCATGGCAGACCCGATGTGGTCGACATCAGTTCATAGGGTGTCGCGATGAGTTCCACTTCCACGGTCTGCTCATCGGCGAGCGCATCCGTTACGATCACCGAATACACGCCCGCGAGCAAGCCTGTGATCGCTTGCGTGGTGGCGCCCGTGCTCCATTGGTACGAGTAGGGCTGGGTGCCCCCCGAGGCATAGGCGACGATCATGCCGCTCGGATACGAACAGGTGGGGTTGGTCGGGATCAGGTTCACCGTAAGCGCGAAAGCCGCGGTGAAAGGCAGTGCGATGATGAAAAGGGTGAATGCGCGGAGGTGTTGCATGAGATCACTGTTTGATGAATCGTTGCGTCAGTCGTTGTCCGTTAACGGAGGTGGCGGAGAGGATGTACGGTCCGGCGGGTAAAGCGTGTACATCTACGATCGTATTGGTGCCATTGGCCGAACTTGCGTGGATGATCCGGCCATCGGCGGCATGTATGG
>JAEYWT010000210.1 GCA_023428865.1 Bacteroidota bacterium
AACCCCGGACCTTAGCCCGGGGCTCCTTGATCGCTGATCAGGCTGAAGGACCGCTGAGCCTTACCGTACTTTCAATTTGGCGTATTGGAACTTGCCGTATTTCTCGGTGTTCTGATAGTCGCCAGCGTATTTGGGGCCTTGCACCAAGCTGTTCACGGCTTCCAGGTAAAGCTTGGTCTCGTCCTTGCCACGAGCTTTCACGGCCTCGAGCAGGCGTGCGCGGGCATCTTCCATCCGTTTGCGGCTCAGATTCTCGTTGGTGCCGTATGTCTTGGTGGGCACTTTGGAAGCACTGGCCTCGATCACCACATTGGCTCGACCGTTCTTGTCGATCAGGTCTACTACTACATCCACGAACTCTGTCCAACGCTTCTCGTTGAGGTCGATGTCCTTCGCGTTGTATACGTAGAACTTGGCGTACTCATCCGCGTAGCTAGCGTCGGGCGTTACGTGCTTGGTGCCCTTCTCTTTCACTTGGGCGTCGGTGAGTGCCGTTTTCTTGTCACCTTCGTTTGCCTTTTCTTTTTCATTCTCTGCTGCCACAACGGTGCCCGGGGTCTCGGGCTTTGGCTTAACGGTCTCACCTTTCTCCTTCTTACCGGGAGGCGATCCTTTCGGGAGATCTACGATGCTTGCGGGACCAGCGAGAGAAACGGGGCTGAGGTAGATCTCCTTGTTGATCTCCTGGTAGCTGCTTTCACACTCCACGAAGATGTCTTCGGTGTGTACCGTTTTGTCGTTCACCCTGTAATCCAAGTTGTATTCTTTACACGGTGGCAGGATGGCCACATACACACCATCGCGCTGGCGAGGTTTGTAGGTCTTCACTTCGCCGGTGCTCTTATCCGTTACATACAAGATGGTAGAAGGGGGCAGTTCTTCGCCTGAAGCAGGGATGATATAGCCCTTCAGGACCGTGAGTCCTTCGGCTTCCATTTCCGAAGGCAG
This sequence comes from Bacteroidota bacterium, assembly GCA_023428865.1. Lineage (GTDB taxonomy): Bacteria > Bacteroidota > Bacteroidia > Flavobacteriales_F > PHOS-HE28 > PHOS-HE28. The sequence goes on from JAEYWT010000210.1 coordinate 949, forward strand.
ATCAACGAAGTAGATGTCCTTTTCTCCGTAGCCGCTGTTCTTGTCGGAGCTGAAGTAGCCGCGACGGCCATCGGCCGTGGTCACGAAGAAGACGTCATCGTCTGTCGTGTTCAAGGGTGAACCTAGGTTCTTCGGTGCGGTCCAAGATCCGTCGTCGTTCATCTCCGTGTAGAAGATGTCGAAACCGCCCATGGAGTTATGGCCTTTGGAGCTGAAGTAGAGGGTGCGGCCGTTCGGGTGTATGAACGGACCGTCTTCATCGTACTTGGTGTTGATCACCGGACTCAGGTTCTGGGCTTTGCTCCACTCGCCATTCGGCAGCCGTACCACGCGGTAGATATCCCTTCCGCCCAAGCCTCCTTTACGGTCGCTAACGAAGTAGAAGGTGTTGCCATCGGCGGTCAATGCACCATGGGTCTCCCAGGCTTTGGTGTTGATGTCGCTACCCATGAGCACGGGATCGCTCCAGATCTCACCCACCAATTTGCTTTCGTAGATGTTGCCATCGCCTCCATCATCGCGGTACACGAATAGGGTCTGTCCATCGGCCGCAACGTTGATCGTGGCCAAGTGGCCCACAGCGGGGTTGATGTTCAGTACTTCGGGTTTCTGCCAGTTCCCTTCGCGATCCTTGTAGCTCACATATACGTTCTCGTATGGCTGACCAGCGATGGGGTCGATGACGGCATTGTTGGAGCTGTCCGGGCGCACACGGCGGCTGGTGTAGAACAGTGCGTTACCATCCACGCTCAATACTGGGCTGAAATCAGGCCCTGCCCAGTTGATGGTCTGGCCTACATTGGAGATCTGGTATTCCAGTGGCGAAGCCTGCAGGACCCGTGCGTTAGCGGTCTGCTCTTTCCCACGCGTGGCCATTTCGCGCAATTCGTGTTTGGGGTCCGAGCCATCCAGGAATTTCTGGTAGGCCATGTCCGCCTTGTCGAACTCGTTGTTCAAGTGGTAGGAACGGCCCAGGTAATAATCCACTTCTGCCGGGGCGTTGCGCTCGCGCGGATCGAAGGGGTCGTACCCTGCCGTGTTGAAACCTCCGAAATTGCTTTTCCGCAGTGCCGCCGCACGTTCCAAATAGGGCTGTGCCTTGGCTTTCTGGTTGTAGGAGTTGAAGTACGAAACCCCGAGCTTGTAGTTCAGGTTGGCGTTCTCCGTATCAGTGGATAACAACTGCCCCCAAATGTCGGCTGCTTGGTTGTAGAATTTCTCCTCCATCAACTTGGAGGCTTCTTCGAACTTCCAGGTGAAGGAGGTGTTATCTCCCTGAGCCAGGGTGGGGGCACTCGAGAACCCCAAGAACAGGGCGGTGAGGGCAGCGTAGCCGTACTTCATTTCAAGGCGCTTTCGTTCAGAGCGAGGTAGAGGCGCTAAATGTAGAATTTTCCCGGAGGTAGGAGCCTCTTTGTTCAGAAGCTCTGATCGATGGACCAGCCTTCCAAGATGTCGGCCACCCGACGAACGAAGCGGCCTCCCAATGCACCGTCGACCACCCGGTGGTCGTAGCTGTGGCTCAGGAACATCATGTGCCGGATGCCGATCACATCCCCCTGGGGGGTCTCGATCACGGCCGGTTTCTTGCGGATGGCGCCCGTGGCCATGATGGCTACCTGTGGCTGGTTGATGACCGGGGTACCCAGGACGTTGCCGAAGGTGCCTACGTTGGTCATGGTATACGTACCGCCCTGGATCTCATCGGGTTGTAACTTGCCCGCACGTGCTCTGGCGGCTAGGTCGTTCACCTTTTTGGTGATCCCCACCAGGTTGAGCAGGTCCGCGTTCTTGATCACCGGCACGATGAGGTTACCCGAGGGGAGCGCCGCCGCCATGCCGATGTTGATGTCCTTCTTCTTGATGATGTTGTAACCGTCTACCTGCACGTTGATCATCGGCATTTCCTTGATGGCCTGGACGATCGCCATAAGGAAGATGGGGGTGAAGGTGATCTTTTCACCCTCGCGCTGCTCAAAGGCTTTTTTCACCTTCTCGCGCCACAGAACGAGATTGGTGACATCGGCCTCCACGAAGCTGGTAACGTGCGGGCTGGTGCGCTTGCTCATGACCATATGGTCGGCGATCAGCTTGCGCATCCGGTCCATCTCGATCAGCTCGTCGCCTTCGCCAGGCAGCACTTTGGGTGCCTGTGGCTCGGACTTGGTAGCTGGGGGAGCAGTGGTAGGAGCAGAGGGCGAATTAGTGACAGGAGCCGATGCAGTAGCAGCGGTAGGAACAGCTGGGGCTGATCCACGGCTAGGCAGATAGTCCAGGATGTCCTTCTTCGTTACTCGCCCCCCTTGCCCTGAACCAGCAATGGACTCCAGTTCTTGTAGTGAAACCCCTTCATTTTGAGCGATGTTCCGCACCAAAGGGGAGTAGAATTTGCCACTGGGGCCGGTGCGCTCCACCGGACCGCCCGCAACGGACGCGGCGACTGGGCTGGTCGCTGGGGCAGGCGCTGGTACCGGTGCGGCTTTCGGGGCACCATTGGCAGCGGCGGCCGAAGGTGCATTTGCTGGCGCACCAGCGGCGGACCCGATCTGTGCGATGGGTTGCCCTACCTTCACGACATCACCATCGTTCACCAAGCGCTTCAGTAGAATGCCCGCTTCCGGTGCCGGTACCTCGCTGTCTACCTTGTCCGTTGCGATCTCCACGATCGGCTCGTCGGCTTCCACACGGTCGCCTTCGTTCTTCAGCCATTTAATGATGGTGGCTTCGGCCACGCTTTCGCCCATCTTGGGCAATAGGATGTCGATCTGGGACATGGGCAACGTCTACGCCTAAGGGCGGTGGCCAAAGGTAGCGACGAGGGGCGAAGCACACACGGCTTTTCAACCACCCAGCGAAGCCAAGCCCGCCCACACGGCACGCAGGTCGGTAGATACCTTGTAATCCTTGGCGTACGTGATGTTGATACGATGCTGATGCAAGGGGTCATGCGGGCCATGGCCACCAGCGGGGTCCAGGATCCCTTTTTGGATGGCCGGGAGCTTGAGCGGACTCTCCAAGCCGGGGCCGTAGCCTACCCAGCTTTTGTTGCGCCGCACCACCGCCCACCAGTTTCGCAGGAATCCGCTACGATCGTGTACCAACAGGAGCGTTAAGGGCATGGTGATGGCGAAAACGGCGGCCAGCGCAAGGTCGAACGAGCGTTTGCTGCGCCGCCCGGCAGAACTGTTCACCGCATAACGCTCCATGATGAAGAGGTCGTTGATGCTCTCTATGCTGTTGGGGCCGATTATGAATTCCCGTGCGGGCTGTGCGATCTTGAACATGACACCGGTCGGCCGGAGCTGTTCCATCAGGTCGATGATCCGCGCCCATGGCAGATCCTTGGCACAGAACACCACTTCGTCTATGTCGTGCTTGCGGATCCTGCGTTTGATCTCCGCGGCTGCATCGGGGGCCTTACCTTCCTCCAAGCTCATTTGGCGCTGTCGGCCCAGGCCGAAGTGGGTTTGCCAGAGCAACGCCAGCGCATGTTTGTTCTCTTCTGCACTGCCGATGGCCAGTACACGCTTCAGATCCAAGCTACGCAAACTGAACCCGCGCACCTTCAACAAATGCATGACGATACGCGCCGCAAGTGGAGCCACGCCGAGGATCACCACGGCCAGCAGGTCCACATCCCAATGTGAGGGTGTGCCAGCGGCGATCCGTTTCACGGTGAAGAACAGAAGCCATAACACCATGCCTTTGGCCACATTCAACAAACGCACCGGTCTATCATAGGCACCAGTGAGGGCCAAGATCAACACCATGCTCGAGACCATGAAGGCGATGCCGATCGGTGTGCGCGCTGCCATGCCACCACTGATCCAACTGGAATAGCTGCGTGCCAGCAGGAACATGAGGCCGAAGTCCAGCATGGGCAACAGCGCACGTTTGAAGAAGCGCGAAACGATGGCTCCCGCAGCGCTGAGGTAGATGCTGCCGTTGATCAGCAGGCTCAGGAAGTCCGTGCGCCGCCGTGTGAAGTGCTTCTGGGCGAAGATGGCCATGGCGTTGTAGAACACGAACACGTAGTTCACGCTGCTCTTCTTGGTGCTCTCGCCCTTGTAGTGGATGATACGTGCCTCGGGGAAGTACCAGTTCTCGTAGCCACCTAGGGTGATCCGGTAGCTGAGGTCGATGTCTTCTCCATACATGAAGAAGCTCTCATCCAACAGCCCCACCTTGTCCAAGGTCTCTTTCCGCAAGAACATGGAGGCACCGGAAAGGATCTCGATCGGTGCGGTCTCATTCTCCGGAAGGTGCCCCAAGTGATAACGACCGAATACTTTGCTCTTCGGGAACAGTCGGGTAAGGCCGATGATCTTGTAGAAGGCCACTGCCGGTGTGGGTAGGCCGCGCTTGCTCTCGGGGAGGAAGGTGCCGGTACCGTCGATCATCTTCACGCCCAATCCACCGGCTTTGGGGTTGGCATCCATAAAGGCGATCACCTTATGGAAGACGTCTTCGCCCACCACGGTGTCCGGGTTGAGCAAGACCACGTATTCCGCCGTGCTTTCTCGGATGGCCTGGTTATTGGCCCGGCTGAACCCGACGTTCTCGGTGTTCGCGATCAACTTCACCTGTGGGAATTTCTCGCGCACCATTTCCACACTGCCGTCGGTGCTTAGGTTGTCAACTACGTACACGTCGCCAGTGATCCCCTTCATGGCCTCCTGCACGGTGCGCAGGCATTGCTCCAGGTACGCCCGTACGTTGTAGTTGACGATGATGACGGACAGCTTCATGGGGTCATCAGGATCGATCAACGTTTCGCGCTTTGTTCGTACGGCTTGCGGTCGGCGATGCTCCGGCCCAAGGTGAGCTCGTCGGCGTTGCTCAGGTCGCCGCCCACGCTAAGGCCGCGGGCCAGCATGGTGACCATTACACCCTGTTCGGTGAGTTTGCGGTTGAGGTAGAAGCCGGTGGTATCACCTTCCAAAGTGGTGCCTAGTGCCAAGATCACTTCTGTGATGCCACCCGCTTGCACACGATCCATCAGTTGCCGCGTGTTCAGGTCTTCCGGGCCAATGCCATCCATGGGGCTGATCACACCGCCAAGAACGTGGTAGCGGCCCTTGTATTGCCGGGTGTTCTCGATGGCGATCACATCGCGGATGTCCTCCACCACACAGACCACGCTTTCGTTGCGGTTGGGGTCGCGGCAGATGGCGCATCGCGGCTCATCGCTGATGTTACAGCACACCTCGCAGAACCGGACCTCGTCGCGCATCCGACGGATGGCCTCACTGAAGCGGTTCACCTCGTGCTTCTCCCGGCGCAACAGGTCCAAGGCTAGGCGCATGGCCGTACGGCGACCGATACCAGGCAGGGTGGCCAGCTGGTCCACGGCGGCTTCGAGCAGGGCGGAGGAGAGGGACATGGGGCGCAAAGATGGGCCCAGTAGCCCACACGCACGGAAGCGATGACCGGGTGGTTGTTCATTTCCTTGTATGGATGGTCGAAAGGGGACCAGTCGTGGCTATTTCCTTCGCATCATGAGCCCGGCCCTTCTTCTCTCCATCGTCTTCGGCTATTTCCTCCTCCTGCTCGGCATCGCTTGGTATACCAGCCGCGGCGCCGGTGAGCATGCCTTCTACAGTGGCGAACGCAAGAGCCTCTGGTGGGTGGTGGCCTTCGGCATGATCGGCACCAGCCTCAGCGGCGTCACCTTCATCAGCGTTCCCGGTCAGGTCGAAGCCAAGAGCTGGAGCTACTTCCAGCTGGTGGTGGGCTTCGCTATCGGCTATTGGATCGTGGCTGGTGTGCTGTTGCCGCTGTACTACCGTATGGGGCTTACGAGCATCTATGGCTACCTCCGCGAGCGGTTCGGCATGGTGAGCTACCGCACGGGAGCTTCGTTCTTCATCCTTTCACGCCTCGCCGGTGCCACCATCCGGATCTTCGTGGTGCTGAACGTGATACAACTCTTTGTGCTCGACGCCATGGGCGTACCCTTCGAGGTGACGGCTTTTCTGGTGATGCTGATGATCGTGCTCTACACCTTGAAAGGTGGCGTGAAGACGATCGTGTGGACCGACACACTACAAACGCTGTTCATGCTCGGTGGGCTCGTGGGCACCATCGTGTACATCGTATACCACGCCGAAATGAGCGACTGGAGCACCCGGTTGGCCGAAAGCGGGATGACGCGCATCCTCGACCTCGACTGGCGAAGCGATGGTTTCCTGCTGAAACAGATCCTCGCGGGTTTGTTCATCACCATCGCTATGACGGGACTTGACCAGGAGATGATGCAGAAGAACCTGAGTGTGGCCACGGTGGGCGGAGCGAAGAAGAACATGCGCGTGTTCAGTGTGATCCTCCTTGGTGCCAACCTGCTCTTCTTGCTGCTCGGTGCACTGCTCTACCTGTATGCCGGCAAGCTTGGACTGGCGCTGCCCGAAAGGCCGGACGATGTGTTCCCCACCTTGGCCTTGCAGCATTTCCCGGTCTGGCTGGGGCTGTTCTTCATCATCGGTCTCATCAGTGCGCTGTTCCCCAGTGCCGATGGAGCGTTGACCGCGCTCACCGCCAGCACCTGCATAGACCTGATCGGCATCCGCGACCGCGGTTGGGACGAGGCGAAGCAGAAGCAGGTGCGGCAACGCGTCCACCTGGGTATGGCCGCGCTCTTTATGGCCTTTATCCTCTACTTCCATTGGCTGGCCACACCCAGCGTGATCAAGACCTTGTTCGATATCGCGGGTTTCACCTACGGTCCTTTGCTGGGTCTCTTCGTTTACGGACTTTTCTTCAAAGGCAAGCCGCGCGAACGATGGGTACCGCTCGTGTGCATCGCGGCACCATTGATCACCTACTTCATCCGCGCGAATTCGGAGACGCTGCTCTTCGGGTATAAGATGGGATTCGAGGTGCTGCTGGTGGTGGCGGGGTTGACGATGGTGGGTTTGCGTTCCATCAAGGACCGACAGGCAGCTAATTGAATCATCCCCGCGTCATGTATCCGGAAGGTCACTCAGCGCACTTCCGACCCATCCGATGCGGATCCGAGCCCTGCTTTCAGCTTCCACTCTCGTAGCGATCCTGGTGTTAGCCAACGCATGCCAGAAAGGCTCTTCCTTTGGGCCAGGTGGCGGTGGTGATGGGCTCAGGGATATTATTGAACAGAATCGTGCGAATGCCACCCAGCTTTTCGTGGTGGACGCAGCCAATGGAGGCACGGTGTCTGGAACTGGAGGGGTGCGTGTGACCTTCCCGAGCAACGCCTTTCGTACACCCACTGGCGGCCCTGTGAGCGGACCCGTGGAGGTGCGCCTGCTGGAGGTCCTCGACCCAGGGGATATGATCATGTATGATGTGCAGACCGTTGGGCGCGACGGGGGGCAACCCCGTTTGTTACGCAGCGGTGGCGCCATCCATGTGAAAGCGTTCCAGAACGGCCAGCCCCTTGTACTCGGCCCACAAGGCATGGAGGTGCTCATGCCAACGAACGCGATAGACCCGCAGATGGGCGTGTTCACCGCCAATGAGGCTGCCAGCCAAGGCATGTTATGGAGCCAGGAGAACTGGCAGTTGGATTCCATCCCCGTGGAAGGTTCGATGTTCTATGGCTTCCAGGCCGATTCGCTACAGTGGATCAATTGCGACTACTTCGCGAACTATCCCCAGACCACGTTCGTGGATGCGGTCATCCCAACGAACATCAGTACGGACAGTGTGATGGTCTGGATCGCCTTTCCCACAGAGAATGCGGTGATGCGCATGCTTCCCACGGGCCCCGGTAACTTCCGATCATACCAAGTGGTACCGGTGGGCATGCCAGCCATGGTGGTGGCACTTCAACGGAACGGCACCGTGTACAGTTCAGCATTCACCTCGGTCACGGTCATCAACGGTCAACAGGTGGGCCTGTCATTCCAAGTTACCGACCAGCAGACCTTCGAAGCGGCCGTGAACGCGATCTGAGCGGTTGTTCAAGCCGCTACGGGAGCCTTTTTCTTTTCCAACCCGAAGACCTTCGAAAGCCACTTGCGGCCCTGGGTGTTCATGGGTGCTTCGAACTTCCGATGCACGAAGATGGCCACCAGCTGTAGCACACTGAAGACAACGAGGAACCACAGGATGCAAAGCGACCAGTGCATCTGTTCGTGGATGTGCTCCAGTTCCCTGCCGAACGCCTGGCCGATCCGTATTATGGCTTGGCGGCCATAGCGTAACAACAACTCGTGGACCATGTAGAAGGTGAAACTGGCCTCGCCGAGGAAGACCATGCGATCGCTGGCCAGGAACCAATTCTTCGTATCGCGTTTGAAGGCTGTGCCGAGCACCACCATCACGCTGCCAGGAAGCATCCATAGGTTATTGCCTCCCTCCCGGTCGTAGTAATACTGCCAGGCCATCATGCCACAGAACCAAAGGATGCCTGCGGGTAGCATGGCTTGTTTCCACCATTCGCTGTAGCTCTTCACCTGCTGGAAGAAGAGGAAAGCCATGATGCCGAGCAGGTAGTCCGTTACCCGGAACGGCGCACGTTCCACCTTGATGAAGGCACCGGGATCATTGTGTACGGTGAAGAACGCGATGGTAAGCGCCGCCAAAGCGATGAACAGTGAGGCGAGGAAGAGCACTTTCCGTTTGCCCGCACGCAGCATGCCGACGAAGAGGAGCGGGGTGAGCACGTAGAAGAGCATCTCCACGCTCAACGTCCACGATACTTTGTTCGGCCCCGGGCCAGGGTAGCCGATGGGGCTCCACTCCTGTAACAGGCCGATGTGGATGGGCAGGTACTCCCATTCAACCGCCGAGGTGGTGCTCTTCATACCCAGCGGTATGCAGACCAGCATGGTGAGCAGGTGCAGCGGAAAGATCCGTGCCACACGGGCGATCAAGAAGCGACCGGCGTTGGCGCGGGTAGGTTCCCATCTGTCCTCACCATAATACACGTAGGTCATGATGAAGCCGCTGAGCACGAAGAAGACCGATACCCCGAGGCGGCCTTGGAGCTCGGCATGCGGATGCCCCAGCCAGCCGAGACCCGGCAGCATGTGCGCGTGCAGCGAGAAAACGACAAAGGCCGCGTAGAACCGTAGGGCGGTGAGCGGGCGGATCAATTCCTTGTTCATCGGTGCCAGACAAAGGTCCGGTGGATGGTGTTGTACGTCCGGGGGATCGCCGGGGTTCCTTTCACAACACGGTGGGGAGAACGCTCAATCCTGCCGCTGCCAATTCCGTTCGATCACTTCCAGGAGCTCGTCGTGTACCGCCCGGTTACTGGCCACGATCTCCTCATCGAACAACGGATCCTTGCTGGGTTTGAAACCACTCACCCGGCCGCCAGCTTCGCGCACCAACAGCACTCCTGCCGCCACGTCCCAGCTGTTCAAGCCATATTCGTAGAACGCTTCAAAGCGTCCGCAGGCCACATAGGCCAGATCCGCCGCCGCACTGCCCAAGCGACGGATACCGCGCGTACGGTGCATCAGCTCGCGCAGCAGATCCATGTACTCGGTCTCGTAACCGAAATCGTCATATGGGAAACCCGTGGCGAGCAGGCTTTCTTCAAGGTCTTTGCGTGGTGATACCTGGATGCGCTTGCCGTTGAGGAAGGCGCCGCCACCTTTCCACGCGGTGAAACGTTCGTCGCGGGTCACTTCATGCACCACACCCAATATCGGTTCGGTGCCATCCACCAAGGCGATGCTGATGCAGTAGCAGGGTACACCGTGTACGAAGTTGGTGGTGCCATCCAGCGGATCGATGATCCAGTTGAGCCCTTCGCCCTTTTCACCACTGCCTTCTTCGGCAATGAAAGCGGCCTGTGGTAGGATCTTTTCCAAGGCTTCCACCAAGCGGTCTTCGGCGGTGTGGTCAACGTGGGTCACCAGGTTGTTCGCGCTTTTCTGCGAGATCCCTGCGGCGGTGAGTTTGCCCGATTCACTGCGGATGAATCCGGCCACCTCCACACAAAGGGCTTCGACCTGATCGGTGAGTTTCTTGAGTTCCATTGGGAAGTGGTTCGTAGTTCGGCGTTCGAAGACTCCTTGTTCGGAACGCTTCAGATGCCGTTGATCGTGGTCATTGATCGGTTTCAGCCCCAGCGCCCTGGGTGGAGGTTTCCACTGCGGAACGCGTGCGCCAGATGATGCCTGCCGCTCCTACGATGACAAGGATCAGCGAGATCACTTCGGCTTGGGTCCAGCTGCCGGCGAAGGCTACGTTCACACGGATCTTCTCGATGAAGAACCGCTCGATCCCGTTCAGTAGCAGAAAGAGGAAGAAGATGACACCCGAGGTGGTGATGCGTTTGCGCAGGGCCCATAACAGGAAGAAGAAGCCCACACAAACGATGGTCTCGTACACCGGCGTTGGCCAAACCGGCTCTGGCAGCACCGTGCAATACCCCTCGAAACAAGGACTTCCGGTGAAGGGCACGCCAACGCTGTTCACGTTGTTAGGGTAGGAGTAGGACCAGAACCAAGAGGGCATCCATGCCGGAGCAGGAGTGTTGTTCACGATGCCCCAATCGCCATCGCCACTCACCTGGCAGCCGATGCGACCGATAGCGTAGGCGAGCATGACACCCGGTGCCGCGCTATCAGCGCCGTGCCACACCGGTATGCCGTTGGTGCGGAAGTAACGGATCACCATGGCACCCGCAACGATGAGGCCGCCATACATGGTAAGGCCGCTGAACACCCCTTCGCCACCGGGGTTCTTGATAAAGGCCATGAACTCGTCAGGGTTCTCCAACCAGTGGAAGAGCTTGGCGCCCACAATGCCCCAGAGCGCAGCCACCATGGTGATGTTGCCTGCATGGTCTCCAGGCTCGATCCGGATGATCTCGGTCTTTGGTTCGGCCAACTTCACCTTATCCTTCTCCCTCCATTTCAGCCAAGCCATTAGGCCACCTACCAGGATGCCACCGAAGAAGTTGCCTTGGCCGCTGAGCAAAAAGCCTTGCGGGTCGGCTGTGGATGCGGTGAAGTTCAAGGCGAGGTGAAGGCCCTTCCAACCAAGCAAGAAGCCGAGCAAACCGCTCCAGAGCAACTCACCAGGTGTGGCAGGCAAGCCAACGGTGACCTTGCGCATGGCGGCTTTCAAGAAACCTTGACCCTCTTTGCGGCGCAGCTCCAGGCCGAGCGTCCAACTCGCGAAGACGAATGCAAGGGCTACGAAGAACCCGAAGCTGTTGAGGAACTTGAGGAAGGGGAGATCCAGACCGGTGAGGTCGAGGATGGCGTGGTAGATCGTTGGGTACATCAGTTGGCAGTGGCCAATTTGCAGTTGGCAGTTGTCATGTTGGGCGAGGTCGGGTGCTCGCCTTTGATGTGGCCTTCACCATCGATGCTGGTGAGTTCGGTGGGTACGATGCGGTTCACGAATGCCGGGTCGAAGGGCATGGTCACGCGCAGGTAATTGTCGGTGAAACCGAGCATCTGGCCTTCGTTCTCCTCTGCCTCGAAAAGTACCTTGCGTGCGGTGCCGAGGTGCTTCTGGTAGAACGCCCGTTGTTGTTTGTTGCTGAGGATGCGAAGCTGCTTGGTGCGCTCCCGGCGTACCTCCATCGGTATGCTTTCATCCATGCGTACGGCCGTGGTGTTGGCGCGTTCGCTGTAGGTGAAGACATGCAGGTAGTCCACCGCGATGTTGCGCAGGAAGGCGTGGGTCTTCAGGAACTCCTCGTCGGTCTCGCCGGGTGTACCGGTGATCACGTCCACACCAATGCAAGCGTGGGGCATGCGCTCTTTGATGCGCGCAACACGTTCAGCATAGAGCGCGGTGTCGTAGCGGCGGCGCATCCGTTCCAGGATCACATCACTTCCACTTTGCAAGGGCATGTGGAAGTGTGGTGCGAACCGCTTGCTGCTGGCTACGAAGTCGATCACACCATCGTGGCACAGGTTCGGCTCGATGCTGCTGATCCTGAACCGCTCGATGCCTTCGACCTGGTCCAGCGCTTCGATCAGTTGAAGGAAATCCTGATCATGTCCTTTGCCGAAATCGCCGGTGTTCACGCCGGTGAGCACGATCTCCTTCACTCCCGAGGCGGCGATGGAAGCGGCATGCTCCAAGGTCTCGGCGATGGTGGCGCTACGGCTTCGGCCACGTGCCAGCGGTATGGTGCAGAAGGAGCAGAAGTAGTCGCAACCGTCCTGTACTTTCAAGAAGGTGCGTGTGCGGTCGTTGGCGTTCCAGCTTGGCACGAAACGTTTCACTTCCTTGATGGGGGAGTATATGGCTTTGCCTCTTCTTACCTCCGTAGGGTCTCCTGACGAAGGAGGGGACCCTGCGGTCGCCGTTCTTACCCCCGCAGGGTCCTCTGCGAGAGACTCTGCGGAGGTCTCATGCGCTCCCCCCACGACCTTGTTCCCAAGGATAGAGGTGGACATACGCTCGTCTATGTAGGAAGCCAGGTCGAATTTCTCGTTCGCACCGAGTACTAGGTCTACTCCCGGTATGCCAGCGATCTCTTCAGGCTTTAATTGCGCATAACAACCC
>JAEYWT010000230.1 GCA_023428865.1 Bacteroidota bacterium
ACGCCGCACTGATCGATGCGCGCAACAAACTGCTCGATGCACGCAACGAACTATTGAACGCACAACTGGAGGTGAACGGCATCCGCAATGACTTCCGGGACAAGGTGAGCAAGGCCGAAAGCGAGAAGTTCGCCAGCATGAGCCAGCTCTATTCCACCGAGGGTGAAGTGAGCAAGATGCAGGTGGACCTGGCCAACTACACCGTACGCGCCGGCAACTATTTCGTAACGGCTCCACAGCGCGGCTACATCACCAAGGCCATCGTTACCGGTGTGGGCGAAACGGTGAAGGAAGGCGACCCCCTCGTGAGCGTGATGCCCGCACGCTTCGACCTGGCCGTGGAACTATACGTGCGCCCCATGGACATGCCGTTGATCACCCTAGGGCAACAGGTGCGCTTCATGTTCGATGGTTGGCCCAGCGTGGTCTTCAGCGGGTGGCCCAACAGCAGCTACGGCACCTTCGGTGGTGAGGTGGTGGCCATCGACAACTTCATCAGCACCAACGGCAAGTACCGCATCCTGGTAGGACCCGACAAGGGCGACCAACCCTGGCCCGATGCGTTGCGTGTAGGTGGTGGCGCGGTCGGTTTCGCATTGATGAGCGAGGTGCCGATCTGGTACGAACTGTGGCGCCAGGTGAACGGATTCCCACCCGACCTCTACACCGCAGCCGCAGAAGGGAACAACGGCATGGAGAAGAAGCCATGAGCCAAGTCTTCCATACGCGTTGTGCGTTCCGATCGCTTGCCGTGGTGGCGCTGTTGTTCACCCTTTCCGCGCACGCACAGGTACCACCCGTGCTTACGCGCGAAGCCTTCGTACGCATCGTGCTGGACAACCACCCCATGGCCCGCCAAGCTGCGTTGCGGGAAGAACTCGGTGCGGCCAGCGTGCGCAGTGCGCGTGGTGGTTTCGACCCCATGGCCACCGCCAACTACGATGAGAAGCGTTTCGATGAGAAGAACTATTTCCAGCTCTTCGATGCCGGACTGAAGGTGCCTACGTGGTACGGCATCGACCTCTTCGCAGGCTTCCAGGAGAACACGGGCGACTTCCTGAACCCACAGAACAATACGCCCACCGATGGCTTGCTGAAAGTAGGTGGAAGCATCAGCCTGGGCCAGGGCCTCTTCATCGATCAGCGGCGCGCCACCCTTCGCCAAGCCCAAGCCTACCGGCGCGCCACCGAAGCCGAACGCACGTTGCTCTTGAACGACCTGTTGTTGCAAGCGTTGAACGACCATACCGATTGGGTGGCCGCCTACCGCGCGTTGCAAGTGAACGATACCGCCGTGGCGCTGGCCAGCATCCGTTTGGAGGCCGTGCGCGGCAGCTGGCGCGGTGGTGATCGACCGGCCATTGATACCCTGGAAGCCTACATCCAATTCCAGGACCGGCAGATGCGCCAGCAACAGGCCGCGCTCAATTTCCGCAATGCGGCGCTGCGCCTCAGCAACCATTTGTGGGATGATGCCGAAAGACCGCTGGAACTGGCACCCACCGTGCGACCCGACCCCACTGACCTCTTCTCCCCAGTTGCCACCCTGCTCAACGAACCGATGATCGATGAGGTGATCGCCGTACATCCACAGCTCGCGCAAGTCACCGCACGCATCGATCAACTTGACGTTGCGCGTCGCCTGCGCACCGAAATGCTGAAACCGGAACTGGATGTGAAGTACCACTGGCTTGGTGATGGCGGTGCCCTGCGCAACGAAGCTGGTGTGGACCTGTTGCAACAAGGGCATCAGTTCGGCGTGGGCTTCCAGGTGCCGCTCTTGTTACGGCGCGAACGTGGTGAACTGGCCTTGGCCCGCCTGCGACTTACCGATGCCGGACTCGGATTGGAACGCGACCGTCTCCGCATCCGCAACCGCATCCGCGAGCGCATCAACGACATCAACACCTTCGCCGATCAAGTGCAGCTGGGTGCGGATATGGTGGTGAACAACGAGCGCCTGCTCTTCGGCGAGAACCAACGTTTCTCGGCCGGTGAAAGCTCCCTCTTCCTGGTGAATGCGCGCGAAGTGCCCTTGATCGACACGCGCATCAGGCAGGTGGAGTTGGAAGCGCGTTTGCGAAAAGCCTACTTCAACCTGGACCATGAGGCCGGAACCCTCTGGCAAGCTTGGCAGAACCGATGACCCGATGATCCATGTGACCATACAGACCCGCACCGTAGAGGCCGCAGAAAGGCTCGCTGCCATACTGATGGAACGGCATTTGCTCCTGTTCCCCACCATGGATACCGACCACGAGGAACTCACTTGGGTGGATGGAAGTCTAAGGCGCACCAAACAGTTGCTGTTGCAGGGCATGAGCAAAGCCTTGCTCTATCGCGAATTGGAGCGCACTACCACCGAACTGCTCGGCACGGATCTGGTGCGCATGTTCGCCCTACCCGTGGTGAACATGGATGCCGAAGCCCAGCGTGCGCTGTTGGAGCAAACGGCGAAAGTGTAGCGCAAAGAGCTCCTAGTACAACTGTTCGGCGGCTTCCTTACCTTTGCGGCATGCGGGGCAGGTTCTCCATCGTCCTCATCGCCTTGGCCTATGTGCTGGTGCTGATGCCCGATGCCGTGCGTATCCCCACGTTGATCGGTCACTATATGGACCATCAGCAGCGCTCGCCCGAACTGGGTTTCATGACATTCCTGGAGCTGCATTATGCCAATGCGGAACACCACGAGAACGGTGATGAGACACACGAGCGACTACCTTTCCATCACCATCACGCCAGCGGCGACAACTGTTCGTCCATCGCGTTGTTGATCATGGCGCCTACACCGGTGATCGGTGCGGCCCATGCTCCGGTGAACGTTTTCGCCATCCCGGGTGATGACGACACCCTCGCGGGCCATCGCTTGGGCCTGCTACAGCCTCCACGTTGCTGATCCTTTCCGGCGGCGCGCGCTGTACCATCGCGTAGCTCCGCTTCGATCGGCCGTTGTGCCGATCACCGTCCACCGTACCCGCATGGCCCTTCCTCACGCGTAGGCAGGTACTGCTGGTGCTTTCCAAGAACCTTCATTCCTCGGATCCCCATGATCGAAAAGATCATCCGCTATTCCATTCACCACAAAGCCGTGGTCGGCGTCGGCGTGCTGGCGCTCATCATCGGTGGTCTCGTGGCCTTCAGGCATCTGCCCGTGGATGCCGTACCCGACATCACCAACAACCAGGTGCAAGTGATCACCCTTGCGCCAACGCTTGCCACGCTTGAAGTGGAGCGCTTCGTGAGCTACCCCGTGGAGCAAGCGCTGGCGAGTTTGCCACGCATGGTGGAACTGCGCAGTATCTCGCGTTTCGGCCTCAGCCAAGTGACAGCCGTGTTCGAGGATGGTATGGACACCTACCTCGCACGACAGCTGGTGAACGAACGCCTGCAGCAAATGGCTGCCAACATGCCGCCCGGGGTGGATCCGCCCTTCCTCGCGCCCATGAGCACTGGCCTCGGCGAGGTGTTCCAATACGTGGTGCGGGCGGACAGCGCACACCGCGAAACCTTCGATGCCATGCAACTGCGCGAACTGCAGGACTGGGTGATCGGCAGGCAACTGCTTGGCGTGCCGGGTGTGGCCGAGATCAATGGGTTCGGGGGCGAACTGAAACAGTTCGAGGTAGCGGTGGATCCCTTCCGCCTGCACGCCATGGGCCTCGGCCTGGGTGATGTGATCGATGCCTTGCAACGCAACAACGCGAACACCGGCGGCGCCTACATCGAGCATGCGAACAACGCCTACTTCATCCGCGGGGTTGGCCTGGCGACCGGCCTGGACGACATCGGTGCCATCGTTCTGGATACACCTTCGGAAGGTGCTCCCTTGCTCGTGCGCGACGTGGCCTCGGTGAGACTGGGCGCTGCACCGCGCTACGGCGCCATGACGCGTGATGGCGAAGGCGAAGTGGTGGGCGGCATCGTGATGATGCTGAAGGGAGGCAACGCCAGCGCCGTGGTGGATGCGGTGAAGGAGAAACTGGACGCGATCCGCAAGGCACTGCCCGAAGGCGTGGTGGTGGAACCCTTCCTGGACCGCGCCGATCTGGTGGACCGCGCCATGCGCACGGTACGCAACAACCTGGTGGAAGGCGCGTTGATCGTGATCCTTGTCCTGGTGCTCTTCCTAGGGCAATTGCGTGCAGGTCTCATCGTGGCCAGCGTGATCCCGCTTAGCATGCTCTTCGCGATCATCCTGATGCAACTGACCGGCGTGACCGGGAACTTGATGAGCCTCGGCGCCATCGACTTCGGCCTGGTGGTGGACGGCGCCGTGATCATCGTGGAAGCCGTGCTCTTCAACCTGCATCACCTGCACAAACGAACAGGCCTGCTTCCTCGAGCAGAGATGGACGACCAGGTGCAACAGGCCGCTGGACGCATGATGAGCGCCGCCACCTTCGGCCAGCTCATCATCCTGATCGTGTACATCCCCATCCTCGCGCTCACCGGTGTGGAAGGCAAGATGTTCCGTCCCATGGCACTTACCGTGGTGTATGCCATCATCGGCGCGATCGTGCTCAGCCTCACCTATGTGCCGGTGATGAGCGCGCTCTTCGTTCCACGCAGAACAGGAGCCACGGTCACCTTCAGCGATCGTATGATGGACCGCTTCACGCGCGCCTACAGGCCCCTGCTGGATCGCGCCCTGCGCCACACCCGCATCGTGGTCGGGGTCAGCATCGCCTTGCTTGCCGCGGCTGTCTTCGCGTTCACGCGCATGGGAGGCGAATTCATTCCGCAGTTGGAAGAAGGTGACTTCGCCTTCCACAGCATCCTCCCCTCAGGGGCATCGCTCAACGCCAGCATCGCCAACAGCACCAACGTGGAGCGCATCGTGAAACAATTCCCCGAGGTGAAGGATGTGGTAAGCAAGACCGGCACCGCCGAAGTGCCCATGGACATCATGAGCCCCGAGATGACCGATGTGCTGATCCTCCTGCACGATAAAAGCGAATGGACCACCGGACGCAGCTATTGGGAACTCGCAGACACGATGTACAAGGCCTTGCACCGGATCCCCGGGGTGTTCTTCGAGATCAACCAACCGATCCAGATGCGCACCAACGAACTGATGACCGGCGTTCGACAGGACATCGCCGTGAAACTCTTCGGTCCTGACATCGACACGTTGCTGCTCTACGCCCAACAGGTCTCCGATGCCATCGGCGATGTGGAAGGTGCGGGCCGTCCCTCGATCGAGCGCGTGGAAGGCACACCACAGATCACCATCACCTACGATCGTGAACGCCTGGCGGTGTTAGGCTGCGATGTGGATGAACTGAACCGCACCGTGCGCGCTGCATTCGCTGGTGAGCCGGCCGGTTCGGTGTACGAAGGTGAACGCCGTTTCGATGTGGTGGTGCGTGCCGATAGTGCGCACCGCGCCACCATCGCCGATGTGCAAGGCCTCTTCGTCCGCAACCGCAAGGGACAGCCCATACCGTTGGACCAAGTGGCCGATGTGGCCTTCGTGGCCACGCCCGCACAGATCACGCACGAGAACGCGCAACGCCGCATATATGTAGGCGTGAACGCACACGGCCGCGATGTGGAAAGCCTGGTTGAAGAAATGCAGCAGCGCGTTGAAGAACGTATCCAACTTCCTGCCGGTTACTTCCTACAGTTCGGCGGTCAGTTCCAGAACCTGCGCGAAGCCAAAGCCCGCCTTTCCATCGCGTTGCCCGTGGCGTTGCTCTTGATCCTGCTGCTGTTGTGGACCACCTTCCGTTCATTTCCCGATGCGCTGCTGATCTATACCGCCGTTCCACTTAGCGCGATCGGTGGTGTGGTAGCGTTGTTGTTGCGCGATATGCCGTTCAGTATTTCGGCGGGTGTTGGTTTCATTGCGCTGTTCGGTGTGGCGGTGCTCAACGGCATGGTGCTCATCGGCACCTTCCGCGAGCTGGCTGCGCAGGGCATGGGCGTGGTGGAGCGCGTTCGCGAAGGAACCACATCGCGCCTGCGTCCCGTGTTGATGACGGCTTCCGTAGCATCGCTCGGTTTTCTTCCCATGGCCTTGAGCAATGGTGCCGGTGCCGAAGTGCAACGTCCACTGGCCACCGTGGTCATCGGCGGATTGATCACCGCCACGGCGCTCACCTTACTGGTCCTGCCGGTCATGTACGTGCTGTTCCATGGCCGCGAAGGCAGCTCGAAGCCCAGCCCGCTGAAGGTGGTCCCTATATTGTCGTTCATCCTACTCGGTGCGATCGCACACGCTCAAGTACCACGGTACACCTTGGAGGATGCGGTACGCACGGCTAACGCTCAGGCCCCATCCGTGTTGCAGGCGCGTGCCGAGGCCGAGCGCATGGAAGCCTTGCGCGGCGTGGCCAGCGAACTGCCGAAGACCGAAGTGCTCTACATGCGCGGCCAATACAACGCCTATGTGAAGGAGGACAACAACATCACGGCCACACAGACCATACCCTTCCCCACCATGATCGCTGCACGCGCTGGAGCCGCGCGGGCCGAGGCGAACGTGGCGCAAGCCCAACGCCACCTTGTTGAACGGGATCTCGCTTGGCAAGTACAGGAAGCCTGGCAGCGCTTGCAATACCTGCGTACCACCGAAGTGTTGCTGGTGAAAGAAGACAGCACTTGGCAGGAACTCGCACGTGTGAACGCTTTGCGTGCCGGCACAGGCGATCTATCTCCACTGGAGCGCACCACGGCGGAAGTGCGCGCCGGACGCTCGCAGGACGAATTACGGAGGCACCAAGATCGCATCGCTGCAGAACGTGTGGCTTTCGGTGCCTTGCTAGGACTGGCCACCGCAGCCGATGTGGAACCAGCACCGCTGCTGCCGCTCACCGATGCCTTGCCCGATACCGCTGTGGAACAAGGTCCCGAACTACAGCTTCTTCAACAACGCGTACAGGCAGCCGAACAGCAACGCCGCGTGGAGCGCAATGCCTATTACCCCGACCTCACCGTGGGTTACTTCAACCAGACCTTGATCGGCACGGCCATGGATGCACGGAGCACGCGCCTTGCTACCGGCAGTGATCGTTTCCAAGGGTTTCAGCTTGGCGTTTCGTTGCCCCTGTGGGCACGGCCACAAGCAGCACGCAACAAGGCCGCAGCATTGCACGAGAACGCCACACGCGCCGCATTGGCCGAGGGTGAACGTCGGTGGCGCACCGAACTCACCACCGCACTGCAACGCATCACCAGCGACAAAGCCACCCTGCGTTGGTACGAAGAGGAGGCGCTGCCCAATGCCGAACGCATCCTGAACACCTCGCGTACAGCCTACGCATCCGGTGCCATCGCACACGCCGAACACGTGCTCAATCTCCAACAGGCGCTGGCCATTCAACGCAGCCATCTGGACCTGATCCACTCACACAACGTCAACGTTCTCTTTGTTCAACGCCTCACCGCAGGCCAATGATCACCGCCATGAAAATCCCACTGTACCTCGCGTACATCCTGATCTACTTCATCCTCTTCTCCTGTGGTGGTGGATCCACTACCGAACCAGCACTGCCCTTGGCCGCGCAGCCCGATCATGGTGATCACGACCATGATGAAAGCACCATCACCCTGACCGCCGACCAGATGGCCGCGCTCGACATCCGCACCACAAAGCTCGTGGAGCGTACCATGGAAGGCAACCTACGCCTGACCGGTCGTGTGCTTTCGTCACCGGTAAGTAAGGCGCGTGTCACCAGTCCCATCGGGGCCAAGGTGGTGGATGTGCTCGTGGACGAAGGTGCACACGTGCGCAAAGGCCAGCCTTTGATCGCATTGAGCGATATCGCCTTCTTCCGCATGCAGGAGGAATACCTCACCGCGAAGGCCGAACAGGCATTGGCCGCCAGTGAACTACACCGTCAACGTACACTGGTGGAAGGCAATGCCACGGCGGGCCGCACCCTGCAACAGGCCGAAGCACAGGCCACGAGCACCGATGCGCGCATGCGTTCACTGGCCAACCAATTGCGCCTGCTCGGCGTGGATACGGATGCGCTCACCACCAGTACACAACAGGCGCGCTTCGTGCTGCGCAGTCCAGTGGATGGTCGTGTGAACGGTATCACCATCCATTTGGATGAACGTGTGGAACCGACCACGGTGCTGATGGAAGTGATCGACCTACACCACTTCCATGTTCACCTGAACGCCTACGAGCGCGACCTGGCCGCACTGAAGGAAGGTGTCGTGTTCGACTTCCATGTGATCAACCTGCCGGGCCAACGCTTCAAGGGCGAAGTGTTCAGCATCGGTCGCACGTTCGATGGCGATGGTCGCACCATTCCCGTTCATGCCCATGTGGAGCTGGGTAGCGAGAAACTTGTCGAAGGCATGGCCGTTAGTGCCAGTATCCCCACCACATCGGCCACCATGCTGGTCGTACCCGACGCCGCCTTGGCCCGATCCGGTAACGAGGCTTTCGTGTATGTGGATGCGGGATCCAACGGCGAGGAAGTCGGCCGCTTCAGCGAAGTTCCTGTGGCCGTTGGTCCCAGCGAGGGCGGGTACACTGCCATCTCACCACTGACGGAGCTGCCCGCCGATGCCACCATAGCGATCACAGGGGTGTTCCAACTGCGCAGCATGCGCACCGCCAGTG
Organism: Bacteroidota bacterium; assembly: GCA_023428865.1. Taxonomy (GTDB): domain Bacteria; phylum Bacteroidota; class Bacteroidia; order Flavobacteriales_F; family PHOS-HE28; genus PHOS-HE28. Next base: position 8,582 of record JAEYWT010000230.1, read on the forward strand.
ACGGACACGAACACTGACCGGCTCGTCCGCCATGGCCATCGCTCCAGGTGAAGTGTTCCGTGATCCATTGTGACGCACCGCTGTGCTGTCGAAAGTGATCACGCTACCACCACACGCTCCTCCACCAGCTTCCGCTTGCGGCTGAAGCGCTTGCCACCAGCCATTTCCATCAACCTGGTCATGATGTAATACATGGTGGGCACGATGAAGAGCGTGAGGATCAATGAGCTCGAGAGACCACCTATGATGACCCACGCCATACCGTTCTTCACTTCGGCGCCATCGCCGCTCGCGAGTGCGATGGGCAGCATACCGAAGATCATGGCCACGGTGGTCATCAGGATCGGACGCAGACGTTCCTTGCCCGCTTCCACCAAGGCTTCGGCGAGGCCCATGCCTTCTTTGCGCAAGTGGTTCGCGAAGTCGACGATGAGGATGCCGTTCTTGCTGACCAAGCCCAACAGCATGATCAATCCTACAATGCTGAAGATCGCCAGTGGTTGCATGGCGAGCGCCAAGGCCAGCAGGGCCCCCACCAAGGCAACGGGAATGGAGAACAGCACCACGAAGGGATAGAGCGCGTTCTCGTACAACGCCACCATGATGAGGTAGACAAGCAGTATACCCAGGATCAGCGCCATGCCCAGGCTACCGAACGCGTCGCCTTGGTTCTTCGCGTCACCGAGGTATTGGATGGTCACTCCGGCCGGTAGCTTCTCCTTAGCCAAGGCCGCCTGTATCTCCGCGACGATGGTGCCGCTGGGCCTGCCCGTAGCCGCACTGTTCACCTTGATGGAGTTGAGCCTGTCGGTGCGTTCCAGCACACTGCTGCCAACGGTCTCATAGACCTCGGCTAGTTGGGAAAGCGGCACGGTGGATCCCTTCGTGTTGGTCACCATCAGATCGCGCACGCTGTGTACATCCCGACGATCGGCTTGGTCCAGCCGCACGTTGATCGGATATTCTTCACCGCCCTCCTTGTAATTGTTGCGATCATTCCCCCGGAAAGCGGTTTGCACAGCGATACCGATATCGTTGCTGGTGAAACCCATCGCACCCATGCGATCCTGATCCAGCCGCACACGCACTTCGGGCTTGGGGCTCTTGGTGCTGAACTGCACGTAATCCGTACCCGGCGTGTTCTGTGTAATGGCCTTCACCATCCGCGCCGCCTTCCACAGGCTGTCCATGTCAACGCCCTTCACCGCGATCTGTATCGGTGTGTTGGCACTGCCGGTGATGTTCGTCTGCGTCACGGTCACCTTCAGACCGGGGATCACACCAAGTTCATCGCGGAGTATGAGCCCGAATTGCTCCGAAGTGAATGTGCGCTCTGTCTTCGGCACCAATTTCACGTTGATCTCCGAAAGGTTCGCGTTTGACGATCCCGCTCCACCACCCATTTGTCCGCTTTGCGTGCCCACATTGGTGAAGGCGTTGACCACTTCGGGATGTTGGAGGATGATGCGCTCCGCCTGCTGCGTGAGTTGGTCCGTTGCCGCGAGGTTCGTTTGCGGCGCAGTCTCTAGTTGCACCAGGAATTCGCCGCGATCGCTTTGGGGAATGAAGGCCGCACCGATGAAACCAGCGGGCAGCAAGGCAATGGATCCGATGATGAGGACGAGGATGGTGAGCAGTACGTACCGCTTGCGGCGCAACGACTTCTGCAACAACCCGCCGTACCAGTTCTGCAAACGGGTAACACCGCGCTCGAACGAAAGGCTGAAACGGCCCCACAAGGTGTCTTTCGTGAGGTGTTCCAGTTTGCCCCAACGTGATGCCAGCAAGGGTGTGAGCGTGAAGGCCACCACAAGGCTCATGAGCGTACTGAACACCACCACGAGCGAGAACTCGCGAAGGATGTTGCCGATGAGGCCACCGCTAAGGGCGAGCGGGAGGAAGACCACCACATCCACCAGCGTGATGGCCATGGCGGTGAATCCGATCTCGTTACGCCCATCCAGCGCCGCGCTCCAACGGGTCTTGCCCATTTCCAAGTGACGGTAGATGTTCTCCAACACCACGATGCTGTCATCCACCAAGATGCCCACGACCAGCGAGAGCGCCATCAGCGTCATCAGATTCAGCGAGAAACCGAACGCGTACATGAGGATGAACGTCGGGATCATGGCCGATGGCAATGCGACCAACACGAAGAAGGAGGAACGCAAGCTGTGTAGGAAAAGCAGCATCACGAAACCCACGATCACCACGGCAAGCACGAGGTCGAACATCACCGCGTTGGCGCTGGAAAGCGTGTATAAGCTCTGGTCGATGGCAATAGCGTAGTCGAATCCTGTATCGGCCAACTCGGTCTTCAGTTGGGCCATGCGCTCCTTCACCCCTTTGCTCACTTCCACTGCGTTGGCGTCGCTCTGTTTCACGATCTGCAGGCCGATCCCTGGTTGGCCATTGATGCGATTGAAGGTGGTGGCCTCGCTCAGCCCGTCCGTTACCGCCGCGATGTCCTTCAGCAGGATGCGTGAGCCATCGGTGTTCTCGCGCACCACGGTGTTCCGTAGATCCTCCACGGTGCCGGCGCGCGCATCGAGATTGATGGACAAGCGGTCTCCACCACCTTCTACGTTGCCGGCCGGGAATGTACTGCTGTTGGCCGTTACCGCTTGTGCCACCAGACCAGCGCTGATCCCGTAGGTCTTCAGCTTCTCATTGTCCATTACCACCTGGACCTCGCGACGTTGCGCACCGATCAAGGTCACAGAACCCACTCCGCTCACGTTGCTCAGGATAGGTGCCACACGATCGTCGAGCAGTTCATAGAGGTCGCCCGGCGAGAGGTCACTGTTCACGCTCATACGCAGGATCGGAATCTCGTCGGTGCTGAAACGACGTACCACGGGATCGTCGGCATCATCGGGCAATGCGGCGCGGATCTGATCGATGCGCCGCTCGGCATCGCGCTGCGCATTGTTCACATCGGTGCCGGTCTTCAGGGTGATTGTGATGGCCGACACACCTTCCATGCTGGTGCTGGCGATCTGGTCCACCCCTTCGATCGCGCTCACCGCATCTTCCAAGGGCTTGGTGATCGTGTTCTGTATCTCTTCAGGCGAAGCACCGCGATAGGTGGTCTGCACCATGACCACGTTGGCTTCGAACTTAGGAAGCAGGTTGTAGTTGAGCCCTTTGTAGCTCACGAAACCGAAGAGGATCAAGGTGACGAAGATCACCGTGATCAGCAACGGCCGTTTGATGGCGACTTCTGTGATGCTCATCGTTCTTGTTCTGGTGTTGAAGCGGCGACCGTTGATCCCTCGCGCTCATTCACGCTGTTACTTGTTGCCTGCAGTTCCTGTCACCCGCACCTTGCTGCCGTCCACCAGATTCAACTGACCGCTCACCACCACCCCCTCGTTCGGCTGCAGAC
>JAEYWT010000372.1 GCA_023428865.1 Bacteroidota bacterium
GTGCATGGCCACCCCATTGATGTGAACCCAGGCAAACTGTACGGTACGATCTACAAAGGAGGTTTCATCGTTCCCATCCTGATCAGCATCAACTTGATCGTGCTCGTGTTCTCGGTGGAGCGCTTCATCACCCTGGGTCGTGCCAAGGGTAAGGGCCGCATCGATGAGTTCATCGTGAACGTGCGTCAGCACTTGGCCAACGACGATGTGGACAAGGCTGTTACCGTGTGTAACGAGCAGCAGGGTTCCGTGGCCAATGTGATGCGCAGCGGCCTGGAGCGGTACAAGACCGTGTTGTACGATGCAACGCACGATAAGGAGACCCGCTTGCAGAGTGTGAAGCAAGAGCTGGAGGAAGCCACCGCTCTGGAGCTGCCCATGCTCAGCAAGAACATGGTGATCCTTTCCACCTGCGCCAGTATCTCCACCCTCGTGGGTCTGATCGGTACCGTATTGGGTATGATCAAGGCGTTCAGTGCGTTGGCCACCTCCGGCACGCCAGACGCCACCGCCCTGTCCACGGGTATCTCCGAGGCCCTCATCAACACGGCCCTTGGTATCACCGGCTCTACGCTGGCCATCATCTTCTTCAACTATTTCAGCAACCGCATCGATGCCATCACGCACGGTATCGACGAAGCCGGTTTCAGCGTAAGCCAGACCCTGGCGAACCGCAAGTAGGGGTCGGACATGTCCGACCCGACTTGCGGGGAGGATCATTCCATTCCATTAAACAAGAAGCAGCATGTCAAAGATCAAAATGCCGAAGAGCAGTCCGAACCTGGACATGACTCCGATGGTAGACCTTGCCTTCCTGTTGGTGACCTTCTTCATGCTCACCGCCCAATTTCGCCCGGAAGAAGCGGTGGCGGTGGACACCCCTTCGTCCTTGTCCCAATCACCCATTCCCATGACCAACATGATGACCATCGTGGTGGACACCTCCGGGAAGGTATTCTGGGATTTCACCGACAAGGGTGTACGGATCGCTGTGCTTGAAGAACTCGGTAAACGCGTGAACTACGTGCCCACCGACGCAGAGAAGATCAAATTCGTGAACGCCGGCCCCATCGGGGTGCCCATCCAGAACCTCAAAGGTCTTCTGGAACTCGAGACCGGTTCGGAACGCAAGGAGTACATGGCCAAACACGAGGGGATACCCGTGGACAGTACCAACAACCAGTTGTACGAGTGGATCACTGTGACCCGCTCCATCTTCTGGAACGATGCAGGCCAGAATCCTATCGTCGCCCTTAAGGCCGATGGTAACACCAACTACAGCCGTGTGGCCGAGGTGATCCGCACCTTCCAGTCGCCGGGAGTCCAGATCAGCAAGTTCAAGATGATCACCGACCTCGAATCTTCGAGGATGTAAGGAACCGATCGAACCTCTTTCAGACTGTCGTGTACAGATCTTGCGAGAGGCCGACAAAAGACAAACGCTATGGCACAAGTACCCGAAGGTGGTGGTGATGGCGGAGGGAAAGGGAAAAGGCGCGCGAAGAAGGCGAATACCCACATCGACATGACGCCGATGGTGGATCTGGCCTTCCTGCTGCTCACCTTCTTCATCCTGACCACCACCATGTACAAGCCGAGTTCGTTGCAGATGACGTACCCGGTACCACCGAACCCGAACGACCCTGCCCCGCCTCCCACGCAGCTGAGCAACGCCATCACACTGCTGCTCACCAAGAACGATAAGATCTTCTACTACATGGGCGAATTCCGCAAGGAGCCCACGGAAAAAGGTCCGGCTACCACCTTGGAGCAGACCGATTTCAGCAAGGTGCAGAAACTGCTCGTGGACAACAACAAGCAGACCGTGGCCCAACTCAATGAACTGGCACGCCAGTTCAACGAGAAGAAGATCAGCGAAGAGGAGTACAACGAGAAACGCAAAGCGATCAAGGGCAATAAGGACAACCTCAAGGCCATCATCAAGACCGACGAGGAAGCACTGTACCGCAACATGATCGATATGGTGGACGAAATGGACATCAGCGGGATTGGTTCGTATGGCGTGCTGGATAAGCTGAAGCCCGAGGAACAAGCGTTGTTGGATGTTGAAAAAGCCAAGCTCTGAGCCATGGAATACCTGATCTTCATAGGGGTCCTGCTCGCTCTGTCCATCGCCATGGCCATGGACCTGAGCTGGAACAACGTGCTTACCAACACGCGTAACGAAATGGTCTTCGCGGACCGTAACCAAGAGTACGGCGCGTTCGTGCTGCGCCGCGATTACACCAAACGGCTCATCGTAGCGGTGGTGGGTTCCGTGCTCGTCTTCAGCCTCGCTGTGGGCCTTCCCAAGATCATTGCCGCGTTGAGCGGTGAAGTGGAAGTGGTGGAGGCCAAGAAGATCGTGGATGTGAACCTCGATCTGTTCGAGGAGGAGAAGAAGGAAGAACCACCACCACCTCCCGTTGAACCACCTCCACCCGTCAAGATCGAGAGCGTTCAGTTCACCCAGCTGGAAGCTGTTGACGAGCCGGTTGAAGAACCACCTCCCACCCAGGAAGCATTGGTAGAGACCAATGCAGGCACCGTGACCCAGGAGGGTGAGAAAGGTGAAGAACCGCCGCCGCCCGTAGAAGACGAGACCCCGCAGGTCTTCACCATCGTGGAAGAGATGCCTTCCTTCCCAGGTGGAGAGGCCGAGCTCTTCAAGTACTTGGGCAAGACCGTGAAGTATCCGCCCATGGCACAGGATGCCGGTATCTCGGGGGTGGTGTACATGACCTTCGTGGTGGATGAACAAGGCAAGGTGCGCGACCCCAAAGTGCTGCGTGGCATTGGTGGTGGTTGCGACGAAGAAGCCATGCGCGTGGTGAAGGCCATGCCCGCATGGGAGCCTGGTAAACAACGTGGTAAACCGGTGCGGGTGCAGTACAACCTGCCCATCCGGTTCACCTTGAAGTGATCAACAGGAAGAGCGGCGAACCAGCCGCTCTTCTTCTTTCAGACCGTAACGCATGTCATTCGCAAGCATCGCACGGCTCTCCATGTCCGCGTTCTATGTGTTCGCTGGCCTGATCTTCCTCTTCACCAACGTATTCGCCGATCGTATCACCGAGCATCGCACACTGATCGGTGCGGTGCTGCTGGGGTATGGCATCATGCGCTTCGTCATGTGGCGGCGCTGGCACAAGAACCAACAGAACGAACAGGTATGAGGAGCCATTTCATTCTACCGATGCTTCTGCTTGCGGCGTGCAAAGGCACGGCGCCCGATCCGGAGCGCGATGACGTTCCCACCAAGGGCGATATCCTGGTGGTTGCCGACAAGGACCTGGAGCGCATCATCGAGTCGCAACGGTATGTGTTCGAGAGCATCTATGCCGACGCTCGTGTGCGCGTGCGCTACATGCCCGAGGTGGCCTTGCGCAAGGCCATGCAGAACGATTCGGTGCGGGTGGTGTTCACCGCCACCTTGCCCGGTGCCGATGAAGTGGCCTTCTTCCGCAGCCGCAACCTGTACCCCGATGATGTGCCCATCCTCACTGATGGTATCGCTGTATTGAAAGCGCCCGGTGCTCTTTCGGATAGTGTTTCGGTGGATCAGTTGCGCAGCATCCTTAGCGGCAACACGGCGGGCCGCATTCTGGTGGACGATCTACACGGTGGCGTGCTCCGCTTTGTGGTGGATTCGTTGCTCGCCGGCAGGGCCGATGTGCTGAAGAACGTGCAGGTGGTGGAGAGCAGGGATAGCCTGATCACACACCTGGCCGCCGAACCTGACGCCATCGGATTGATCTCGTTCATCCACATCAGCGATCTCGATGATCCGGCGTGCAGGGCCATGCGTGAGCGCTTCACCCTGTGCCGGGTTTCCGGTGGCGGCCCAGCTGTGCTACCCAACCAGTCGTACCTGGCCGATGGGCAATACCCCTTGCGGCGCAAGCTTTACGCGGTGTTGAAGGAGGGAAAAACAGGTCTTGGCACCGGTTTTGTTTCCTTTGTGGCAGGCCATAAGGGCCAGCGCATCATCCTCAAGACCGGCCTCGCGCCACAGACCATTCCTGGTCGGGAGGTGGAGCTGGTGACGAACTAAGCACATGAAACAGAATTTCCTTCGTAACGCATTGATGATCACAGCCTTCGGCGCTGTGGTCGGGGCACAGGCACAGACCGTGGCCGAAGCCATTGCATTGACCGAAAGCGAGCGCTTCGAAAAAGCAGGAACCACCTTGCGCAATTTGCTCGCCGCCAGCCCTACCGATGGTGAGGCGTGGTTCTACCTGGGCGAGAACTACTTCGAGAACGACCGTGAGGATTCCGCCGCCTATTGCTACAACAAAGGTGTGGAAGTGAATCCCCGCCAGCCGCTGAACTATGCAGGCCAAGGCAAGGTGCTCTGGGTGAAAGGTCAGCGCGACCAAGCGGTGGCCAAATTCAACGAAGCCATCGGTGTCGCCACGGACAAAGCGAACAAGTTCACCAAGAAGCTACAGGCACAAACCCAGCGCGAAGTGGCCGAAGGCTATGCCAGTGGCAACAACAAGGATCTGGCGAAGGCCATGGCTGCCGTGGATGCCGCCATCGCGCTGGATGCCACGGACCCGGAAGCGTTCATCCTGAAGGGGGACATCATGTGGGAGCAGAACCCCACCGATGCTTCACAACCCGTGGCCTTGTACAAGAAGGCATCGGACCTGCGCACCACCAGCGCCAAACCCGTTGCACGACGCGGTCTGGTGTATCACCGTGCACGCAACTTCGATGCGGCCATTGCGGAATACGACAAGGCCATCGGTATCGAACCAGGCTTCGCGCCTGCCTACCGCGGCCGAGCCGAGGCATACTTCGGTAAGCGCGATTTCGCCAAAGCAAAAGCCGATTACGACGAATACCTGAAGCTGAACTCTGGAAGCCAGAGCGCCATGGTGCGTTACGCACAGTTCCTCTACCTGGTGCAGGACTACAAGCAGTCGCTGGACCTGATCGACAAGTTGCAGGCGGCGGGCGTGGACAACAACACGTTACTACGGATCAAGGGTTACGACCAGGTGGAGCTGAAGGACAGCGCCAATGCGATGGCCACCCTCGACGCTTATTTCGCGAAGCAACCCCAGGAAAAGGTGGTGCCTAGCGATCTACAGTACTACGGCCGCGCCGTTGCGTTGATGGGCAACGACTCCCTGGCTGGTGAGAAGATCATGGCGGCCGCCGCCATGCCGAACGCTGATCCGGACCTGTATCTGGAAGCGGGTTCCTATTTCCAGAAAGCGAAACTGTTCGATCGTGCCGTGTTGGCCTACCAAGCCAAGACCAACTCCAGCAAGGTGGTGGTGAACGACTGGTACTACCTCGGTGGCGCAGCGCAGAAAGCCGAACAATACGAAGTGGCCGACATGGCCTGGACCAAGTACACTGAACGACAGCAGAACATCTACCAAGGTTACCTTGGTAGAGCGCGTGCGAACGTGGGCTTGGACCCCGAGAAGACCACCTGGCAAGCACGACCCTTCTTCGAGGAAGCACTGCGTAAGATGAAGCCCGAAGACATCGCTGGTAAAGCCGCAAAGGATGCCGAAGAGGCCATGTTCTACCTCGCCTTCTACCATTTCTATGGCGCCAAGGACCTGCCCGCGGCCAAATGCTGGTTCCAAAAGGTGAAAGAACTGAACACCGGCACCGAACGCACGAAACAATCCAGTGATATGCTGCTGAGCAAGGAACTGAAGGACCAGCCCGCAGCGACCTGCGACCTGCAGTAACGCCGACCACACAACAGAGGGAAAGGGGGCTTCGGCTCCCTTTCTGCTTTCTGGTAACTCTTGCCCGCTTACATTGTGCGTCCATCGCAACCATGGGTCTTTTCCGCAAAAAGCCGCTCGATCGCACCGCCGTTACCGAAGGTGAGATACACGGTGGGCA
>JAEYWT010000374.1 GCA_023428865.1 Bacteroidota bacterium
GGAACCGATCATCCGGTTCGTAGCCCGAATAGGAGGCCGGCCAAAAACGGTCCCCGTCCGTGACAAGTGACACGCTATAGTTCATCACCAGGGGGAAGAAGGGGTGCCCATCAAGGATGAAGCGGCCCTCTTCCATGCTAACGAACCCCGAAGGGATAGGCTCGTGTAAGCAGCTTGTGCTTCCCAGTACCAACGTGATCAGGATGACGTGGAAGAGCCTTTTCGTCCAGCGCATCAAAGACCATATTTCAATATGCACCAGATCGCTCTGAAGCCATCCTTCCAGCCGATCTTCTTGCCTTCCGCATAGGTGCGGCCGTAATAACTGATCCCCACTTCGTAGATGCGCACATCCTTCACCCGTGCAAGTTTCGCCGTGATCTCTGGTTCGAACCCGAAGCGTCTTTCCTTCAGCTCAAGGCTCTTGGCTATATCACTACGGATCAACTTGTAACACGTCTCCATATCCGTCAAGTTCAGGTTGTTGAACGCGTTGGATAGTTGCGTGAGAAACTTATTGCCGATGCTATGCCAGAAGAAGAGGATGCGGTGCGGATGATGACCCATGAAACGTGATCCGAACACCACGTCGGCGAACCCTTCGCAAATGGGCCGCAGCAGATCATTGTATTCACGTGGGTCGTATTCGAGGTCGGCATCCTGTACGATCAGGTATTCACCCGTGGCCTCCGTTATTCCACGGTGGATGGCCGCACCCTTACCCATGTTACGCGGTTGTTCGAAGAACTTGATGCCCATGGTCGGGTTCGCCTCCATATAGCGTTGCACGGCCTGCACTGTACCATCCTTCGAGCCATCGTTCACGATGATCACCTCCTTACGGATGCCATCCCGAAGCACGACATCCTTGACCTTATCGAGGATCAGGTGGATGGTCCGCTCCTCGTTGTAGGCGGGAATGATGATGGAAAGGGTCCTTAATTGCATAGAAAGCGGTCTTGTGCTTCGTTCTTCTCTGATGCCCTTAGAATTCACTCTTCCCGAAGAATGCAAGCAGGGCGTTGCGGATGAAGTACCTCCATGAAGTGTGCTCCCACGCATAGCAAATGTCATACTGCAGCGCTAGACGATAGGTGGCGAAAGCTAATATCAGGAAGATCGGCAGCAGTGCGTAATGCCAGCGCCGGGTTAATGGGTCTTTGAACGACAGGAACAGATGCAGGGTGATCGCGACGAAAGGCATGTATTGGACCAGCGGCCTTGCCCCGTAAGAACATCCGAAGTGCCACTGATGCCAAGACGCGCATGCGTAGATTATGGCCGCTAGGATGCCCCCGATCAACCAGGGCATCCATTTCTGTACCCGGTAAGCGCTCCATAGGCCAAATGGGAGTAGAAGTACCGCTGGAGCGTTGGGGATCCAGCCATTACCTGGAGCGAATAGCATTTCAAAGAAATGTGGCTTTCGCCATTCGGTGAACCCTTCACTACCATAGCTGTATATCAACCAGTCTCCATGAACGAATTTCCAGTAGATCATCTGGGGAGAAGCGAATAGCAACATCATAGCAGCTTGTGTGATCCAAAAGAGAGGCTTGGCCAGAAGTTGGGGTCGTTCGAACCATATCCAGATATAAAGCCCTATTACCGCGATCACGTCCACCGGTCGTATAACGATGATCATCGCGCAAGACGCGTGAAAGAGGAACCTCTTCAATCCGGACTTAGTACCATCCAACCCCGAAAACAAAGACCAAAGAGCCAGTGAAACACAGAAGAATGAGTAAACATGAGAATATAATGGCATACGGATCACATAGTAGATCACATTGGACCCCCAGCACGTCAAGGCGATCGCCACCAAAGGCACCCATGCTGGAGCTGGCCATTTCCGCAAGAATGCAAGCGTCAATAAAGCGACCGCCAAGGACCAATAGAACGCAGCACCAACTTCCATCAGACGCCGATGCGAGGTTGTAAGTCCATCGATCGACGACCCTTGGGTCAATGCCTCTGCGACAAGGTAGAATGGGAATAAGAGGATCGCCGGGCCAACGGTGTACTTGGTGAGTACACGATCAGATAAAGTGTCCAGCTGGAATCCATGCCCAAAGCGTTCGGGGGTTGAGTCAGGCCAACCTGTTGCACGCATGCCATGGTGTACTAGTCCTGGCAAGTACACATAATAACCACTGGCATCCGCCCACATGTCCGACCGCCAGTTCGATAAGGATGCCTTATCATTCACGTTCCACGCCGCGCTGCTCGACCATAGCCACGCTACTGTGAACATTACAAGCGGCCACCACGCCTGCCACATGTCAGAAATGTACCTGGAGCTGTTCATCGCCTCAGGTCTTTGTTTCCGATGTTCGGTCGAACGCCCTTAACCGAGCTTCTAGTTCCGCCAAATATGATCGACGATGCCTATTCCAGTCGGCGACAAGCAACAATGCCCCCAGCACAACCACCCAAGTAATGCGGGCTTGTAGCCGGTCATAAACATTGGCCAAGGCCCCTGTTATGGCGGCATTGGCCACCACCATGCCCACCATCAGGAACATGAACGCATGCCACCGTACCCTGCGTCGTACCGGCCAAGCCAACGCGATCATCAGCACGCTTAGCGCAAGGACGACGTAATTGACACGATTGATGGTCGAGAGGTCCCACCCCCCTCGCTGCTGGTGGCTCGCCAGATAGTGCGGCAATTCGTGCGCATAGTGAGCAGACATCGGCCACCAGGGCGCAGACTCCTCCCTGTAGGGGCTAAGCCCGGCACCGATCTCCACGTGCACCAATTGGCTGCACGTAGCGATGAAGCTCTTCCACACCAACACACCCCACATGTAAGGATCGGCAAGCAACGAGCGCACCACTGGCCTTAAACGCTCGCTCGACGTGACCAGGTCGTTGCCCATCCGCGTTGGCGCTTGTTCGCTCCACACATAGTGCGCGGCGTTCTCCAACAGTTCTTTCCGCTGTGCGCATAAGTAGGCTGTATCCGTTCTGCACGTCCTGTCCAAGTGTATGCGCATCGCCCCCGACTCGATCAACTTGCCTGCCAAGAAAAGATCCGAAGTGGGCGATAGGACAGCCCCATACCCATGTCCCGCGTTGTACGCCACAATGAAACCCGACGCAACCAAGGGCAACAGCAGCGCAGTGACCAACTGTACCCGTAAACGCATGAAGTAGCGTTGACCTCGCATAGCGAAAGCCCATACCACGATCACAAGTAGGACCATCCACGCATGGCTCAAATGTGCCATGATGGCAAAGAATAGCATCACCACTAGGAAGCATCGCTCCAGTACACCCATTCGCCTTCCAAAAAGGAGCAGGAAGACACCCAGCGCCACCAACCCGGTGAACACATCGGGCATGATCTGGCTGGCATACCACGGAAGGCTGCTGACCAGCAAGAGCAGCACTAGAGCGACCACGTGCGGCCTCCAGTTCGGTCCCATGGCCGGAAAAAGGGTCTGCATCGTCCGGCGTATCAGCCAACTGGACAGCATACCTTGGAATATCACAACCGGCCAAATGGAAGCCTGCCAACCTGTGGCTCGAATGATGAAGCCATAGCCGATCGGTCGATCAACCGGAGGGAAAAGCGTGCTTGCGGAACCCAGATAAGTGCCAGTATCACTGAAGACCAGAGGCACCTTGTTGATGAATGCAGGGATGATCAGGATCAACCCCGTAACGAAGTAGTACACCAAAGAGCGCCACGGGAATGTTCTCAATGCGCTCATGTGGAAGCTCTCAAACTGCCATCTCCGGCACATCTCCACGCGCCACCAGTCGCCCTTCCGTCTTCCCTTTGATCTCTTCCACCGTTACGCCAGGCGCGCGTTCCAGAAGAAGGAACCCATCCGGTGTGATGTCGAACACCCCAAGGTCCGTCACCACCTTCTTCACGCATTTCACACCCGTGAGCGGCAGGGTGCATTGCTTCAACAGCTTGCTTTCACCGGCCTTGTTCGCATGCATCATACACACGATGATGTTCTCTGCGCTGGCCACCAGGTCCATGGCTCCACCCATGCCTTTCACCATCTTACCGGGTATCTTCCAGTTGGCGATGTCACCGGTGTCGGTCACTTCCATGGCACCCAGCACGGTAAGCTGTACGTGCTGTCCACGGATCATGGCGAAGCTCGTGCTGCTGTCGAAGATGCTGCTGCCGGGCAATAGCGTCACGGTCTGTTTACCGGCATTGATCAGGTCGGCATCCTCTTCACCTTCGTAGGGGAATGGACCCATGCCGAGGATCCCGTTCTCGCTCTGGAACACCACGTTCATACCCTCTGGTACATAGTTGGCCACCAAAGTGGGTATGCCAATGCCGAGGTTCACGTAGTATCCATCCTTCAGTTCGCGCGCGATCCGCTGCGCCATCTGTTCTTTCGTCAGCGCCATCTCAGTTGCGTTTGCGGGTGGTCCGTTGTTCGATGCGTTTCTCGTACCCTTCCCCTTTGAAGATCCGGTTCACGAAGATGCCTGGCGTATGGATCTCATCAGGGTCCAGTTCACCTGGCTCCACCAGCTCTTCCACCTCGGCCACTGTGATCTTACCGGCCATGGCCATCATGGGATTGAAGTTGCGCGCGGTGCGTTTGTAGACCAAGTTGCCGAACCGATCGCCCTTCCAGGCTTTCACCAAAGCGACATCGGCACGCAGCCAGTTCTCCAGCACGTACATCTTGCCGTTGAACTCTCGCGACTCTTTGCCTTCGGCTACTTCGGTGCCATAGCCTGCTGGGGTGAAGAATGCGGGAATACCGGCACCACCAGCGCGGCACCGTTCGGCGAGCGTGCCTTGTGGTATCAGCTCCACCTCCAGTTCACCGCTCAGCATCTGGCGCTCGAACTCGGCGTTCTCACCAACGTAGCTGCTGATCATCTTCTTGATCTGGCGCGTCTGCAAGAGCAGCCCCAACCCGAAGTCATCCACACCGGCATTGTTACTGATGCAGGTAAGACCCTTCACGCCTTTGCGCACCAGCGCAGCGATGCTCTTTTCAGGAATGCCGCAAAGGCCGAACCCGCCGACCATCAGGGTCATGTTGTCCTGGATGCCTTCGAGGGCCGCATCCGCATTGGCCACGATCTTGTTCATGCTGGAATGGAAGAGCGACGAAGATAGCGGGCGCCGGCGGGATGGGGTGGATGGGGTCGGTTCAGCTTTCGCAGTTGCCAGGCTCAGTAGTGACCACTACTTGGTGGCCCATGAAAGACCGTACAGACCAATGAAACCCGCCCACTCGGGCATTTCCAGACAACAGCGAACTCCTCGTTAATCCCAGCTCGGTTTCGTTACACCATTCGTGCCACCACCTTTCTTTCGGCAATCGATCTCTACGCCAAGGTCTCCTTCTGGTCGTTCGAAATCGCCGGTGCTGATCTCGATCCGTGGGTTGGCATACACTTGGTTCATGTAGTAACCGTAGATAGGCAGGGCCATGTTCGCCCCTTGGCCCTTGTCCGTGCTGGCGAAGCGCACACTGCGATCATCGGCTCCGGTCCACACGCCGGTCACAAGGTCGGGTGTGATACCGATGAACCAACCATCGCTGTTGTTCTGCGTGGTGCCGGTCTTACCCGCCGTTGGAAATTTGATGTTCGCGTACTTCTGGCGGTTGCCCCAGCTCGTACGCAACCGTAGACCAGTGCCTACCACCTTGCCCGTGCTGGGGTTGTAGGCGCCATCGGTCACACCCTTCAACATATCGAGCATGATGTACGCCGTGCGTTCATCCAAGGCCTCATAGGTGGTCGGCGTTACGTCATAGATGGTGTTGCCGTTCTTGTCTTCGATGCGGGTGAAGGTGATCGGTTCTATGTACACGCCCTGATTAGCGAAGGTGCTGAACGCACCCGTGATCTCGGAAAGTGTAAGGTCCGCTACACCCAGACAAAGCGATGGCACCGGATCCAACGGGCTCTTCACGCCCATATGTCGCGCAAGTACGGTTACCGCCTGCGGTCCATATTGTTTCATCAACCAGGCCGTCACCGTGTTCATGGAGTTGGCCAAGGCATACTCCACGGTCACCATGCCTCCGTAAACAGCATCGCTGTTCTCGGGGCACCAGTCCGGCTGCCCGGGTGGCATATCGAAACACACCTTCTGGTTGGGCACTTCGCGGCAGGGTTCCATGCCTTCGCGGATGGCCGTGGCATAAACGAACGGCTTGAAGGTGGAACCCACTTGGCGCCGTGCCTGGTCCACGTGATCGTACTGGAAGTTCTTGAAGTCGATACCGCCCACCCAGGCCTTCACGAAACCGGTATGTGGGTCCATGCTCAATAAGCCACTTTGCAGGAAGCTCTTGTAATAGCGGATCGAGTCCATCGGGCTCATCAACGTATCGATCTCGCCTCGCCAGCTGAACACGTGCATCTCCACCGGCGTATCGAACACCTTTGGGATATCCTCCTCCTTCACCACTTTCCAATACGTGTCGCAGCCACCCAGGTCGGGCTTGCAATTCCAGTGGTCCGTTCCCTCGTGCTTCACCTTTTCGATGTAGCGCGCTGGTCGCTCGCAGTTACCGCATTGTTTGCCGGTCATCACCCTATAGCGCACACTGCGCTTCATCGCCGTGTTCAAAATACCGTCGATCTCTTCTTTCGTTACCCGGTGATCGAACGGCCGGTTCTTCTTCCGTGCAAGGTCCTTGAAGAAATCAGCTTGCAGCTCGGTGCTCAAATGCTCCCGTACAGCGAACTCGCCATACTGCTGCATATCCTTGTCCAAGGTGGTGTAGATCTTCAGACCATCGGTATAGATGTCGTAAGGCGTGCCATCCGCTTTCGCGTAACGTAACTTGCCTTCATCGTCTTTTGTCTTCAAAAGCTCCTGCAGCTTGGCCCGCAGCACCTCTCGGAAATACGGCGCGGGGCCTTCGGTATGGTCCACACGCTGGAACTTCAAGCCCAGCGGAAGGGTCTTCAACGAGTCGTATTGCTGGGTGGTGAGGTAGCCGTTGCGTCGCATCTGGTCGAACACCACCATACGCCGGTGCATCACCGTATCCAACCGACTGGCGCGGTTCGGGTTGAAGAGGGCTGGGTTCTTCAGCATGCCCACGAGCATGGCCGCTTCTTCGATCTTCAGCGAATCGGGCGTGGTGTTGAAGTACACCCGTGCAGCACTGTGGATACCCACCGCCTGGTTGATCCAGTCGAATCGGTTCAGGTACATGGCGATGATCTCGTCCTTGGTGTACTGCCGCTCCAGCTTGGCGCTGATGATCCACTCCTGGAATTTCTGGAAGGTTCGTTTGATGAAGCTGTCCGCCCGATCGGTGAAGAGCATTTTCGCGAGTTGTTGGGTGATGGTGCTGGCGCCACCCTTCTTCCCTAGGAACACCGCCGCGCGCACCGTACCGCGCACGTCCACTCCACTATGTTGTCGGAACCGCTCGTCTTCCGTGGCGATCAACGCATTCACCACATTGGGGCTGATCCGCGCGTAATCCACAGGTATCCGGTTCTCCTTGTAATACTGGCCCATTTGCGTGCCATCGCTGAAGAGGATGGCCGTGGCCAGATCGCTGCGCGGATTCTCGAGGTCCTCCGTACTCGGTAGATCGCTGTTCGCCGCCAGGAACAACATGAACAAAAGGCCGAGCACAGGCGACAGCACAAGGAGCCACCACAATGCCCTGCGCTTGCGGTTCGGTGGTGGGGCGGTCTTTTGGCTCATCCAGTGGATAACGGTGCTGGTGGTGCGCTTGTTGGGTGGCCGAATTTATCTTCCACTGGACTGTTGCGCAGGTCCGCTTCGGCCGAGTTTTCCCACGCCGATCGGGGAAAGGGTCACTTTCGTTTGGACCGCGTCACGCTTACCCCCACATCCAACACCCCGGGAAGTGTTGCGGTGCGCATGGCCTGCTCCAAGGTTATGGTGTATTCCCCGCCGGCTGGAAATCGGTCGCCTAGCTTGTACAAGACGTGTGCTTGATAGCGGTCCGCGAAGATGAATCCCTGCCCCTTGCCATACCATTTGCCCGTAGGGTCGGCCAGCAGGCACTCCACCGTATCGCGTATGGCGCGGCCGCCGGGGCCTTGTAGATCCACGAACAGGAACAGGTCGCTGTACGGGTAATCGCCCGTATGGCGCACATCGATGTACACATCGTGTTTGCTAACCGAGTCTTGCACGAGAAATGTGAAGCTCGGTTTGTATGCACGGTCCCACGCGCCATCGGCAATGGGCACATCAGCCTGGAAAACGGGTGGCTCCGAACAGCCGGTAAGCCCGGCTGCGATCAGGGCCAAAAGCAAGGTTCTTGTGCTCACGCGGCGGGCGGGTTCGGTGGTGGGGCACCTGGTCCTCCATTGGGTCGATCGCCACGGTTTCCACGGCCTCTTCCGCGACTGCGCCGTCCACCTCGATCGCCATCGGGGCGTGGTCCCTGGCCTTCGGGACGAGCCTGTTGCCCTTGGGGACGTGGTGGTTTCGGGCCACGATCGGCACGTGGTCCACGATCACCTTCGGGCCTTGGTCCTCTTTCTGGTTTCGGACCAGTTCGCGCTGGTGGTGTGCCGGGGCTCCCTTCTGGGCGTGGTGGTTTGACGCCTTGTGGGGTAGCGCCTCGCTGCCTGTCCGAACGATCACGGCTACCGCGGCCGCGCTTTTTGTTCGCCGCACCACTACGCGACTTCGTTTTACCATCGAAGCGGGTCAGGTCATCCTGGCCTACGACGTTCTCGTAATCCGGTGTCTTAACCTTTTCCACCACCTCGTCGGCCATGTTCAGATCCACTTCGGGCTCCACACCCGCCTTGTTCTGGGCCAATACATCGCGCACCACATCCACCGGGAAACCGGCCATGATGAAGGGTCCGCCGGGTTGTTTGAAGCCGTACCACATCTTCCCAGTGAAGATGTCCGTCTTCATATGCACACCCGTACCCTGCTTGGTCTTCAACTTGGCGTTCTGTGAAGGATAGCTCTTCACCGCCTCGATGTACATATCCAGCTCGTAGTTGAGGCAGCACTTCAACTTGCCGCACTGGCCGGCTAGTTTCTGCGGATTGAGGGCAAGCTGTTGGTAGCGAGCCGCGCTGGTGGTGACACTGCGGAAATCGGTGAGCCATGTGCTACAGCACAATTCGCGCCCGCAGCTACCGATACCACCGATACGGCCGGCCTCCTGGCGCGAGCCGATCTGCTTCATCTCCACCCGCACCTTGAAACGATCGCTCATGGTGCGCACGATGCCGCGGAAATCGATGCGGTCTTCGGCGGTGTAGTACACGATGGCTTTGGTGCCGTCGCCTTGGTACTCCACATCCGTCACCTTCATGTCCAGACGTGCATCGGCCACCATCCGTCGGCTGGCGAACATGGTCTCATCTTCCAACTTGCGCGCCACATGCCATCGGTCTATGTCTTCCTGGGTGGCTATGCGCAGCACCTTGCGCAGGTCGTAGGTCTCGCCGGTCACCTTCTTGCGCTCCATTTGGGCGCGCACCAGTTCGCCGGTCAGGCTTACCATGCCGATATCGTGCCCGGGTGCAGCATCCACGGCTACCAGGTCACCGGGCATCAATTGCAGGCCCGCGGTGTTGCGGTAAAAGGCCTTGCGTGTGTTCTTGAAACGCACTTCAACGCCATCGAAGGCTTGTTGACCGCCAGGCAAGGGAACCCCGGTAAGCCAGTCGAAAACACCCAGCTTGTTGCAGCCGCTGGTGCTGCAATACCCATTGCTCTTACAACCGGCAGGTTTGCCGTCCGGTCCAACACTACTGCATCCAGCACAAGCCATTTCGCTCAGTTCCAGCCCGTTCTATCGGACCGATGTGGGGCGAAGATAGCGTGTGGTGGGTGGATGCACCGAGCAACATGGATCCTCCGCAGCGCAGTTGTCAACCCCGTCATGTCGAAGGGCGACCGAACGTTGCCCCAGCCCAGTCTACCGTGGCGTCTGGCAAAGACTTGGCTCCAAATACCGATCACGCCGCCATCCGCAATAGCCCCATCATCCTATAGCTCAGGTCGCTGAAGAGGATCTTCGGGTTGGCATTGCGTTCCACGTGGTAGTGCGCTTGTTCCAGCTCTCGCCGGATGCCATCCACGTTGTTGTGGTTCATCAATTTACTGAAGTTCTGCACGAACTCGTGCTCCTGCCCCAACACACGCACCAGCTCGGGCGTGTTCTGCCACTGCAGCGCGCATTGGCGGATCAAGTAGAGGCCATAACGCATCAGCGATTTCTGGCGTTCGCGGCCCATCTTCTGGAAGGCTTCGCCGAACTCCACGGCCACGCCTACTTCCCGCCGGTAGCAGGCCCGCAGCCAATCGCGGAAGAAAACGAAGAGCTCCTCCTCGTTCTTGTTCGCCATATCCACCGCCTCGAGTAGATCACCTTCGCTGCGGAGCGCAATGGCCATGGCCTCTTCTTCACCCAGGTCGGAAAAACGTTCACGCAGTGCTTCCACGAGCTCGGTAGGGCGCAGGGCTGGCACCTTCACCAATTGGGCTCGGCTCAGGATCGTAGCCAGTAGCTGGTCGGCATCGGTGCTTACCAACAGGAACACGGTGTTCGGCTCAGGCTCTTCCAGCACCTTCAACAGCTTGTTCGCCGCGGCGGTATCCATCAATTCGGGCAGCCAGATCAGCATCACCTTATAGCCACCCATGAACGAGCGCAAGCTCAGTTTCCGTTGGATCTCCTGGGCAATGTCCACCCCCATGCGCAATTGCTTGTTCTCGCTCTCCAGCTGATCACGCCAGTGCTCTACGTCCAGGTATGGTTCCGCCAGGACAGCCTGCCGCCATTGTGGCGTGAACGGCTCGCACACCTTCACCTTTTCCGTGAAGAAGATAGGGAACTCCAGGTGTACATCCGGGTGCTCCAGCTTATTCATCTGTAAGCACGAAGAGCACGTGCCGCAAGCATCCGCGGCATCGCGGTCTTGGCACAGCAGGTATTGCGCGTAGCCCAGGGCCATGGCCAGGTTGCCACTGCCCCGTGGGCCCATGAACAATTGCGCATGCGCCACACGCCCTTCGCGGATATTGCCGATGAGCTTCGCCTTCAGCGCCGCATGCCCGATGACCTTGGAGAACAACACGGGTGCAAAGGTGGTGGATCGGTTAATGTGCTGATCAATACGAGGCGACCATCAGCGAATTCGCTCATCAGCACATTCCGCTAATCTACTTTCGCGCCATGCAAACCATGGACACCTACTCCTTCGCAGGAAAGAAAGCGCTTGTACGTGTGGATCTTAACGTACCCCAGGATGCTAACGGCCAGGTGACGGATGATACCCGCGCCCGCGCCATTGTGCCCACCGTACAGAAGATCGTGAAGGATGGTGGTAGTGTGATCCTGATGAGCCACCTCGGCCGCCCGAAAGGGAAAGTGAACCCGAGCATGAGCCTGAAGCCCATAGGCGAACACCTGAGCACCCTGCTAGGCAAACCGGTGCTCTTCGCCACGGATTGTGTGGGGCCTGATGCCCAAGCGAAAGCCGCAGCGCTAAAGCCCGGCGAAGTGCTGTTGTTGGAGAACCTCCGCTTCCACTCCGAAGAAGAAGCCGGCGACGAAGCCTTCAGCAGAACGCTGAGCGAACTCGGTGATGTGTACGTGAACGACGCCTTCGGTACGGCCCACCGCGCACACGCCAGCACCACCGTCGTGGCTAAATTCTTCCCGAACGACAAGCTCTTCGGCCACTTGATGCAGGCCGAGATAGACAGCGTGGGCAAGGTTCTTGGGAACCCGCAGCGCCCAATGACCGCCATTGTAGGTGGCAGTAAAGTGAGCAGTAAGATCGACGTGTTGCAGAATCTGATCGGTACGTGCGACGAGCTGATCATCGGTGGTGGCATGGCCAACACCTTCGTGAAGGCCATGGGCGGCCAAACCGGCAGCAGCCTGGTAGAAGACGACCTGTTGGACACCGCGCGTGCCATCATCAAGGACGCTGCTGCCAAAGGCGTTAAGCTGCACATCCCCACCGATGCAGTGGTGGCCGATGCCTTCGCCGCCACCGCCAACACCGACCAGTGCGCCGCCGACGCTGTGCCCGATGGCTGGATGGCACTGGACATTGGCCCCAAGAGCATAGAGACCTTCAGCAACGCCATCCTCGGTAGCAAGACCATCCTTTGGAACGGCCCCATGGGCGTGTTCGAGATGGAGGCTTTTCAACAAGGCACCATCGCCATTGCGAACACGGTAGCAGAAGCGACCGAAAAAGGCGCCTTCTCCCTTGTAGGTGGAGGAGATAGCGTAGCAGCCGTGAACCAGTTCGGGTTAGCCGAGAAGATCAGCTACGTGAGCACCGGTGGTGGAGCGATGCTGGAGTATCTGGAGGGGAAGGTGTTGCCGGGGATCGCGGCGATCGTCGGGTAGGCACCTTGGTTGTCCAAAAGCGGTGGTGGAGCGGCACTAGAGCTTCTACCTAGAAGAGGTCCGGCCTACTTGGATCCGGTCGTCCGGCGGTTCCTGAAGTAGTTGTTCACTGCATGAAGATCCGGAAGGTCACCTTCTGGTATTCGTGTATTCAGCCCGCTGGACCGGGTCGTTATCGGCATCCTCGTGTACTTGCAATGCACGGATATACAACGGCTTCCGAATACCCACCGACTGCATACTTGAAATATTGCACCCAGAATGCTGATTTTCAACCTTGTTATAGCGAAGCACACCAAGGTGCTCTTCGTGAGGTCTTGGAGCGCAGCCCGGTGGTGATGCAGGACCTGGAACTGGACCAGCTCTACGTGATCTACCCGGGCACGCGGCGATACAAGCTGGATGAAGGTGTGGAGGTGGTTCCGCTGGAAATGCTCTCCCACCTAAACTGAGCAGAGGTGGTCTACCAACCCCAAATACGGTGGTTCCACTGGCAAACGCGCATGATCCCGTATCTTTATATCGCCTTACGGGCTGCTCGGCACTCGAACAGCGTTGGTATGGCATAACGAGAACCACGCACACTTGGCATCATCAGGATCATTCAACAAGCGCGACAAAGAGAAGAAGCGCCAGCAGAAACACGAGGAGAAACAGCGCCGCAAAGAGGAGCGCAAAGCCAACTCCGGCGGTGGTGGGCTGGATAGCATGTTGGCGTATGTGGACGAGAACGGGCAGCTTACCAGCACGCCACCCGACCCCACGAAGAAAAAGAAGGAGATCGCCTTGGAGGACATCGAGATCGGTGTACCCCGCCGCGAGCACGAAGAGGTCAGCAACGACCGAACAGGCCGTATCGACTTCTTCGACACCTCGAAAGGCTTTGGCTTCATCAAAGAAGACGGCACACAAGAGCGCTACTTCGTACACATTAGCGGGCTGTTGGATGAGGTACAAGCCAACGACAAGGTGATCTTCGAGACCGAGCGCGGACCACGCGGCATGAACGCGGTGCGTGTGCGCAAAGGCTGATCGCCACGGCACACGCCAAGCACAACGGTCCCATGCGCACTGGAACCGGTAGATACACGTTGCAACGCATAACCGCGGATGATAAAGTCCACATCCATCGTGGCCTTTCGCATCCCGATGTGATCAAGCACTATGCGGTCAGCTTCCCTACCTTGGAGGCCACCCAGGAGCAGATGGATTGGTACGCGGAATTGGAGCGCACCGGCAAGGGCCAATGGTGGTCCATTCGGCAGGAGACGAACTTTCTGGGTGCCATCGGCATCAACAACATCGACCAACGGCATCGCTGTTGCGAACTCGGTTTCTGGCTACTACCGGAACATTGGCGCAAGGGCATCATCAGCGAAGCACTACCGTTGGTGATCGACCACTGCTTCAGCACCCTGGCGCTGCACCGCATCATGGCCGAGGTGGAAACGGGCAATCCAGCAAGCGCGAAAGCCTTGCTCCGTGCCGGTTTCGTACACGAAGGCACCTTGCACGAATGCGAGTGGAAAGATGGTCTACCCTTGAGCTTGGATGTCTTCGCGCTGCTGAACAAAGAATGAGCGTCACCCTGCACTATGACCGTGTCTTCACCGGCAACGAACTTCAAGCCGATGGATTCGCACACGCCGAATTCGAGCAGTGTACGTTCCGTGCGGGGCAATGGATGGGCGCAGACCTTTCCAAGACCCGTTTCACCGAATGCGTGTTCGAGCAATGCGATCTGAGCAATGCCGTGATCGCCGGAACGGGTTTCCGTCAGGTGGAGTTCAAGGGCTGTAAATTGTTGGGGCTGCAGTTCGACCAGTGCAATGCCTTTCTGTTGGCCATGCGCTTCGACCACTGCCGTTTGGACTTCGCCTCGTTCCGATCGCTGGTGTTGAAGGGAGCACGCATCACGGCGTGCAGCTTGGCCGAAACTGACTTCAGAGGCACAGACCTTGGCAAGGCCGTGCTCACCGACTCGGACTTCGCCGGGGCTCTCTTCGATGGCACCAACCTCGAAGAGGCCGACCTGCGCGAAGCGCGCAACTTCATCATCGACCCGGAACGTAACCGGATCAAGCGCGCCCAGTTCTCCTTGCATGGTTTGCCTGGCCTATTGATGCGCCACGGCATTCGCTGCTCGGCCTAGTACGCCAACGTGCTCGGTTCGTTGACGCTATCTTGGCGTTCACCATGAACGTCTACGCCTTCATCACGCCCATCGTGGTGCTACTGCTGCTGCTGGAGATCATCATCAGTATGCGCTTGAAGAAAGGTGTGTACCACGTCCAGGACACTATCGCCAACCTCGGCACTGGCATCGGCAACCAATGCATCAATCTCGCGGTGGCATTCTTCGTGTACAAGTGGTACGGCTGGCTGCACCAGTTCGCGCCATGGTCCATCCCCACCACCTGGTACAACATGCTGGGTCTGTTGATCATCTCCGACTTCATCTTCTATTGGTTCCACCGCACCGGCCACCGGGTCAACATTTTCTGGGCCGCGCATATGCCACACCATAGCAGTGAAGAGATGAACCTCTCCGTTGGTCTGCGCGCGAGCTTCACGCAACGGCTGTTCCAATTCCTCTTCTTCGACTGGGTTCTTGTTCTGGTGGGCTTCACCCCGGAACAGGTCTATGCCGTAGCCGCCGTACACCTGTTGCTGGCCTACTGGCACCACACCCGGCTGATCAAGCGTTTGGGTTGGATAGAGCGCTTCTTCGTAACACCGAGCCACCATCGCGTACACCACGGCGTTAATCCGCAGTACATCGACAAGAACTACTCGGAGTTCCTGATCATTTGGGACAAGCTCTTCGGCAGCTACGAAGAGGAAGTGGAAGAAGTGTGTTACGGCATCACCCATCCGCCGCGTTCGTGGAACCCCTTACTCATCAACTTCCAGTTCTGGCGCCAGCTCGTTAGCGATGCAAGGGACACCCGCAGTTGGTGGGACAAGTTGCGCATCTGGTTCATGCCCACCGGCTGGCGCCCTGCCGATCTGCGCAGTGAAGCAGGACCCGAACGCATCGGCTACACCCTCGCCGAACAGGTGAAATTCCGCACTGAACCGTTCGCTAAGATGACCGGCTATCTTCTGGCGCAGGTCGCACTTGGCTTGGTGTACATGTACGTTGCCATCAACATGCAATGGCCACTTTCCGCACTGGATCGCTTGGTGCTTTCCATTGGTCTGTTCGGCATGATCATTAGCTGGGGTGGCATCCTTCAAGCGCGCCGCTGGGCCATTCCGTTGGAGATCCTCCGTACGCTTTACATGGCGGGCACTGTGGTCTTCGTACTACATCGCACGGCACTACTCCCGTGGACCAGCTGGCTCACCGTATTCGTGGCCCTGGCAGCCGGCATCAGCATCACCTACTTCAGCTATCGCATCCTAAACCAGCGGTCGGCTGTGGCCAGGTGATCACTGCACCACTTTGTCCAACTCTTCCTTCGCCCGGTCCATAGCGTTCTTCACCCACTTGGTCTCTGCCAGTGCGGGCACGAATAGCGGCGCGAACGCACGCACGGGTGTGTAAAGGGTTGATCCATCGCGGGCGTCTTCTGGCGGCATCTCCCCATCGGAATAGCCCACCAGCAGGTTCAACAACACACTAAGAGTGAATAGCGCACGCAGGGCACCGAAGAAAACACCACCGATCTTGTTGGGCAGGCTGAGCTGCGCGATGTCGATCAGCGTGGTAAGGAAGCGCGCGAAGAGATGGATGGCCACCACCACGATGATGAAGGTGACCAGGAAGGCCAGCGCCGCATTGTCCACTCCCAGTCCGGTGGCGGCTGCAACCCGTTCACTGAAATGGATAGCCGCCCAAACGGCCACCACGAACGCCACAAGCGACGCCAGTTCTACGATCAGGCCGCGCGAAAAGCCTTTGACTGCAGCGAAAAGTGCAAGCGCGATGATGGTCCAGTCGATCCAATTCATGCCATGGTGCGAGTTGGTGAAGATCTGAAGAACTTCGCGCCCTCATTCAACGACCGTGGACCTAGCATTCGAAAAACGTTGGCGCGACCTGGTAACGAAGCTCTCCAAGCGCTTCGATGCCGGCACACTGGACCTCAATGCCGTGCTCTTCCTGATCGGTGTTCAAGAGTTGGGGCAGCACGCTCGCGACTTCAAGAAGGACGAGAAGGTGGCGCTCATGCACATCGCCATCTGCGTAGTGTTGTTGCCCTATGGCTACTACCGCGAGTTGGGCAGGGATGCTGACGGTTGGCCGCACTTCGAACGTGTGCGCGAGCTACCCGCATTGGCAGCCGAAGAACAGGAGCGGTTGATGAAGGAGGCCGTACTAGGCTATTTCGAGGCCTAAGTGCCTAGTCGGGCTTACGCTCCAGAATGAGCGTTTGTTCGTTGGTCTCCTCTTCCAGGATCTTGATGATCCCCTCGGCGAACATGGTGTCCTTGTCGGCAAGGATATCCAACACGGCAAAGCCTGCCTGCCCTTGCTCGTAGAGTCCGGAGTAGTCGAACTCCACGGTGCCGTTGCCCTTGGTCTTGCCTTCCTGCAGCAATCGCGTAAGGTCTGGCTTGGCTGGGACCGTAGGATTAGCAAAAAGCTTAACGGCTACATCGGGCACCAAGGCACCGTCGGGGTCCTTCACGGTGATCACCACGGTGGTGGGCTTTTCCTTGTTGCACGCGGTGGAACCGAAGGCGACCAGGACGATCATCAACGCGTTGATCAATACCCGTGTACCCAGCAGGCTGGAGCGGCGGATGTTGGAAGTGACCATTGGGTTACTTTTGGGGCCCTTGGAAACCAAGGACTTTTAGGAGGATGTCAAAGATAAGCAAGTCGCCCGTACCGCGCATGCTCTGGCTCTTCGGCCTTATGACCGTCCTCGGTATGCTAGGGTTGCCTCGCACCACACTGGCTCAGCAGCCTCCGTTGCGCCAATTGGTGGAAGTGCGCACTCGGTTGGGCACCATGGTAGTGGCCTTGTACAACGAAACTCCCGAGCACCGCGACCGCTTCATTTCCAGGGTGAAAGCGCACGAAATGGACAGCCTGCTCTTCCACCGGGTGGTGCCCGGGTTGGGCATTGAAGGGGGCGACCCGGCCTCCAAGAACGCCGCACCGGGCACACCACTAGGCCTTGATGCCGACAGCCTTGGCCTGCCCCTGACCGTGGTTCCGGGCATGATCCACCGGAAAGCCGTGCTTACCGCCTCCCCGGCTGGAGATGGTCCGGAACTGGCCCGTCGTTCGCACCGCGACCTGTTCTTGATCGTGCTGGGCGTACCCTACGAGAGTTCTGAACTGGACCGGGTGGCTGCTCGGAACACCGCTTTGGGCGCGCCGTTCACCTACAGCGAACAAGACCGCCGTATCTATGCCACAGTGGGCGGCCAGCCAAGACTGGATGGTTCATATACCGTTTTCGGTGAAGTGGTGGATGGCCTGGAGGTGATCGATGCCATAGCGGCCAGCCCCTGCAACACGTGGGACCGACCCATGGAGGACATACGGATGTACATGCGACTATTGCCATGAGCTTGACCGAACGCATCGCCGCCTTGGAGGCGGAACTGGAGAACGCCAAGGCCCGCACGGCCGATGAAGTGGAGAAATTCCGCGTGGCCATGCTGGGCCGCAATGGAGCGGTGACCGAACTCTTCGAGGCCTTCAAACAAGTGGCCGGTGAGGAGAAACGTGCACTCGGCCAACGCATGAACCTGCTGAAGCAGTCCGCGCAAGCCCGGTTGGAAACCTTGCGCGCTTCAGTCCACAGCAGCGACACCACGTCCAGCGGTCCATCGATCGATCTGAGCGCACCGGCACTCACCGAGCAGCTCGGCAGCCACCACCCCATTTCCATCATCCGCGATCGCATCGTGGAGGTGTTCGGTCGTATCGGCTTCACGGTAAGCCAAGGCCCGGAGGTTGAAGATGATCACCACAACTTCGGTGCGCTCAACTTCGCTCCGGACCATCCTGCACGCGACATGCAGGACACCTTCTTCGTGGAAGGTGATGACCGCGCGCTGCGCACCCACACGAGCAGCGTTCAAGTGCGCGTGATGGAGAACACCAAACCGCCGATCCGCACCGTGTCGCCGGGCCGGGTGTACCGCAACGAAGCCATCAGCGCCCGCGCGCATTGCATGTTCCACCAAGTGGAAGGCTTGTATGTGGACAAGGGCGTGAGCTTCGCGGAACTGAAGGGCACGCTCGACTACTTCACCAAAAGCATGTTCGGCCCCGACGTCACCATTCGCATGCGGCCGAGCTACTTCCCCTTCACTGAGCCAAGTGCCGAGGTGGATATGAGCTGCAGCATCTGCGGCGGTTCTGGCTGCAACATCTGTAAACACAGCGGGTGGGTGGAGATCATGGGTTGTGGCATGGTCGATCCTGCGGTGCTGATGAACTGCGGCATCGATCCAGAGGTATACAGCGGCTTCGCCTTCGGCATGGGTGTAGAGCGTATCGCACAATTGATCTACCGCGTGCCCGACCTACGGATGTACTGGGAGAACGACGTGCGTTTCCTCGATCAGTTCACAGCGGCCACCTTCCGTCGCTGATACAGCATGGCAGCGGATCTCCGCACGCAGGTCTGCATACTCGGTGGCGGCCCGGGAGGCTGTTCTGCCGCACTACAGCTGGCGCGACATGGAACCTCCGTGGTGCTGTTGGAAAAGAGCACCTTCCCGCGAGACAAGGTGTGCGGCGATGCATTGAGCGGCAAGGTGATGCGCACGTTGGAGCGCTTGGATCCCGAACTGGCCACGGCGGTGAAGAGCGAGTCCACGGCCATGCCGAGTTGGGGTGTCACCTTTGTTGCCCCAAGCGGGCGGGCGTTGCGTGTACCCTTCTCCCGCCACACAGGCCAAGGCGAAGCCCCAGGCGTGATCCTGCCCCGGCTTCGGTTCGATGATCTGCTCTTCCAACGCGTGAAGCGCACACCTGGTATCACCTGCTTGGAGAACGCCACGGCCCGCACTTTTCTGCGCGAAGGCGAGATGTGGTCGATCACCTGCGTAGATGGAACCACCGTTCAGGCACCATTCATCATTGATGCTTCCGGTGCCAATTCACACTTTGCCCGTAACGTGGCCCAGCTTGCGCTGGAGCCCAAACACCACGCCGCAGGAGTACGTGCCTACTACCGTGGCGTGCGCGATCTGGATCCGCAAGGGTTCATCGAACTCATCTTCCTGAAGGACCTGCTGCCCGGCTACCTCTGGGTATTCCCCCTGCCTAGTGGGCGCGCGAACGTGGGCCTTGGCCTCCGCAGCGATGTGGTGCGCGAGCGCCGGGCCGACCTGAAGAAGCTGCTGGTCGATCTGGTCACCACACACCCGCAATTGAAGGCTCGGTTCGCAGACGCGGAACTAGTGAGTGGCGTGCAGGGCATGGGGCTTCCGCTCGCCAGCAAGCGAAGAGCGCTGAGCGGAAACGGATACATGCTCGTAGGCGATGCGGGCCATTTGATCGACCCCTTCACCGGAGAAGGCATCAGTCATGCCATGATCAGCGGCGTGTACGCTGCGGATGTCGCAAGCGAGCTCTTGCAACAGACCGATCTCTCTGCACGCGCCACCAAGCGCTACGATGAACGCGTGTGGAAGCGCCTCGGCAAGGAGCTTGCCATCAGCACACGCCTGCAACGGATGGCGAACCAAGCCTGGTTATTCGACTTCGTGGTGGACCGCGCGAACAAGAATCCAGCGTTGGCGGACACGATCAGCAGCATGTTCACCGACCTGGACCTACGCGAACGGCTGAAGAGACCAGGCTTTTACATGGACCTGCTGTTAGGTCGTGTCCTGAAACGCTGAGCTATCAGCGGCGCTGCGCCACCACGAACCAATCCCAAGGGTAGGGTGCCTTCATCCACTTGGGTGGATCGGTGAACTCGGTGGACCATGGGTACTCCAGCTTCTCCATAGCGATGACGTTGAATCCCTTGTCTGCCAGCAACGCTTCCAGTTCTTCCTTCAGGTAATGTTTGGTCGGCACATTGTCTATGTACACGGTGCCGTGCTCCAAGCCCTTGCTGTTCAGCGCCGCCTTCTGCTGGGCTTCTTTCGGATCCATGCCCATCCGCAGGTTCCATTGCAAGTGGCGATAAGCGGTGAGCAATGCGGAATTCAACGATGGCACCACGAGCAGTAAATGACCACCACGCTTCACACTGCGGCAGGTGCGGTCCACCAGTGGTTCCCTGATCTCCAACGATGCGTTCAACAAGGTGTTGATGCAGAGCACCACATCGGTGGCCGGGTAACTGTTACGGTCCTTGCTCAGGTCAGCATGCACATAGTCGATGTTCGAATACCCTTCGCAGCTCCGCTCGGCCACCTCCAGGCACTGACTGCTCACATCCACAGCATACACCTTCTCGTATCGATCGGCCAACATGGGCAGGGTGCGGCCAACGCCGCATCCCAGATCGGTGGCTACCACACCCGGGCCCGAAAGTTCGTTCACCCAATGGGCGATGTAGCCCTTCTTGTCGTTGGCCGGCACGTTGAAGATCTCCTCTTCAAAGCTCTCCGCTACATGGTCCCAATCGCGTTCGTTCATGCGCTACGTGTTATGCAGCAACGCGTTCGGTGAGGGAGAATGGGATGTGCGCTGCTGCGGGTGATATGTGGAAGGACAAGGTATCCCCCTCCGCCATCCGTGATGCGCTGCCATCTACTGCGGTATCCACGATCAGGCGTTGATCTGCAGTGTTTGCCACGCATTTCCTTTGCGGCACAAATGGACAGCCTCTTCCTACTCGTGTTCTGCTTGCTAGCGGGCGTACTGCTACAGCACGTGCCGAGCTTTCCCAAGAACGCGGCGATCACTTTGAACCAGTACGTGCTCTATGCTCCACTACCGGCGTTGGCATTGTACCACATCCCGGAGATCAGTGGTGGCGCAGAGCTATTGTTCCCTATTGCCGTCGCGTGGATCTGTTTCGGTGTAGCCTGGCTCTTCTTCGGTGGGCTTCGGCGCGTCTTCGGTTGGTCGCGCAAGCTCACGGGCTGCCTCATCCTGTGTGCGGGTCTTGGCAATACGTCGTTCGTTGGTTTTCCGGTGATCGAGGCTGCCTATGGAAAAGATGCACTAGGCACCGCGCTACTGGTGGATCAACCAGGATCCTTCGTGGTATTGTCCACATTGGGCATCATCGTGGCTACCATCTATTCTCGCCAACAGGTGGACGTGCTCACCATGTCGAAGAAGATCCTGCTTTTTCCGCCTTTCATCGGATTCGCATTCGCCGTGCTCATGAACGTGTTCGATCTGCACTTCTCCGAAGGCGTGCGTGGTGGTCTGTTGCGTATCGGCAACTCGGTCACCCCCGTTGCGCTGATCGCCGTGGGTCTTCAGTTGCGCATCGAGAAGCGTAGCAAACACTGGGGTTTCCTCGGCTTGGGGCTTACCTACAAACTACTCCTCGCGCCAGCCTTGATCTTCCTCCTCTACGTGGTGGTGCTGGATGGGACCGGCAAGGTGGTGCGCGTATCGGTCTTGGAAAGCGCCATGGCACCCATGATCACCGCCACCATACTGGCCTCGTCGCACGGCCTCAAACCGCGCTTGGCCAACATGATGGTGGGCATCGGCATACCACTGTCCTTACTTACGGTGGCACTGTGGTACTACGTGCTTGGGTGGATCTAGCCGTTAAGCCGGACTCAACTTCAGCATGTTCGACATGCCTTGCTCGGCGATCGGCATGCTGGCCACGTTCACCAGTAGATCTCCCTTCGCGACAAGCTTCTTACTGCGCAGGATGTGCTTGATGTCCGCGATGGTGTGATCGGTGCTCACCGTTTTATCGTAGAACTGCGCACGTACACCCCACACCAAATTAAGTGTGCCAAGAATGGCGGGGTTGCTGGTGAAGGCGAAGATGTGTGCCTTCGGGCGCATGCTGCTGATCTTGTAAGCGGTGTAGCCGCTATGGGTCATGGTCACGATGGCCTTGATGTCGATGGCTGCTGCCATACGCACGCTTGCCATGCAGATGGCGTCGGTCACCATGCGGTCGTTGTTAACCAGGTCGGGCTGCTCAACGTTGAACATGGCTTCGCTGGTCTCCATCTCCACCAGGATCTTGTTCATGGCCTTCACCACTTCCACGGGGAACTTGCCCACACTGGTCTCGGCGCTCAGCATCACGGCGTCGGCATGGTCCAGCACGGCATTGGCCACATCGTTCACCTCGGCACGCGTGGGCGTGATGTTTGTGATCATGCTCTCCATCATCTGCGTGGCCACGATCACCGGGCGGTGGTGTGCCAGGCAACGTTTGATGATATCCTTCTGCACCAGCGGCACCTTCTCCATGGGGATCTCCACCCCCAGATCACCCCGGGCCACCATCAGCGCGTCGGATTCGCGGATGATCTCATCGATCTCTACGAGGGCTTCGGGCTTTTCGATCTTGGCCACCACCTTGGCGTGCTTTTCACGTTGCAGGATGATGT
>JAEYWT010000377.1 GCA_023428865.1 Bacteroidota bacterium
GACCAGTATGGTTCTGCGTAGTGTTCTCAAACTCATGACGTTCAGGGCACTCCTCATGCCGAAGGGCAAACTTAACAAAGATCCCCATCGCCGCTCCGACATATCGATGAGGATATCAACAATGAAGACCAAGGCCGTGAACAACCCTCCATGTGCCGGTATCGGGTAGCTTTGCGCCCTACGGAATGGCTTATACGGAACGGATAACCAGCTTGTTCGGGGTGCAGTACCCCCTGGTGCAGGCCGGCATGATCTGGTGCTCAGGCTGGCAGCTTGCGGCTGCAGTAAGTAATGCAGGCGCTCTCGGGGTCATTGGCTCTGGATCCATGTACCCCGATGTCCTACGCGAACACATCCGGAAATACAAAGCGGCCAGTGATCGCCCGTTCGCGGTGAATGTGCCCATGCTCTACCCCGATGTGGAGAGGCATATGGCAACGATCATGGAGGAGCGGGTGCCGATTGTTATCACATCCGCCGGAAACCCAGCCACTTGGACAGCTCGGCTCAAAGAAGCGGGCCACACCGTGGTGCATGTGGTCAGCAGCGTCAAATTCGCGCTGCGGGCGCAGGATGCCGGTGTGGATGCCGTGGTGGCCGAAGGCTTCGAGGCTGGTGGCCACAACGGGCGCGAAGAGACCACCACCATGGTCCTGGTACCCATGGTCGCAGAGGCACTTACCATTCCGGTCATCGCAGCAGGTGGTATCGCCAGTGGAAAGGCCATGCTGGCAGCCTTATGCCTAGGTGCCGAAGGGGTACAGATCGGTAGTCGCTTCGTTTGTGCTACTGAGTCGTCGGCTCATGATGCGTTCAAACAAGAGGTTGTAGCGGCAAAAGAAGGATATACTACTCTGACATTGAAAGAGTTGGCTCCTGTTCGGTTGCTCCATAATGCCTTCTTTCAACAGGTCCAGGAAGCCTACCGCAACGGGGCTTCGGTCGAAGAGCTGAGGAGACTATTGGGGAGGGCAAGGGCCAAGCGGGGCATGTTCGAGGGCGACCTCGTGGAAGGGGAGCTGGAGATCGGCCAGGTGAGTGCCACCATTCACCGCATAGAACCTGCTGCCAGCATCGTGGAAGGGATCATGGCCGAATACCGTCACGCTGTGAATACGATGGTGAAGGGCGCTAAAGTCAACCTTTGAGTGCGGCTCCCTCGGCAACAAAACCACCTGTTCTACCGTCTTCCATCTGTGAAGGGCCTTCAACATCGTTCCGTGTTGTACTTCTGGGTGCTTCTATCGGTCCTATTCGTACCCCTTCGAGTTTGGTCCGTGCTTCCCCCAACAGACCCCTTGTGTGCAACCGTGGACCAAGCGGGTGCGGTAACACTTACCTGGTCTCAACCAGCTGATCCGCTCGGCGAGTTCGATCGGTACGCCATCTATCGCGCCACGACCGAAGCTGGGCCATATGTGCTGGCTGGTTCCGTTACCGATTGGAACATCACCTCGTTCGAGGATCCAGTCGCCGATGCACGCACGGGGCCGGTCTTCTACTACATCACCACCTTCACCAACGGCGTTCCCGAGGCGGAATCCGTGCCGGGGATCACCATTTCCACCATCTACCTCCAGGTGTTCCAGAGCACACCCTTGGGCAATGCCGACCTTTCGTGGAACCACCTCGCAGTTCCCTCGACCGCCGAGGATAGCTTCAGCGTTTGGATGGAATACCCTATAGGGACCTTGCAGCACCTAGCTACGGTGACAAGTGATCGTTTCACCTATCAACATGTGGTCTCCATCTGTGAGGATTCGCTCACCTTCATCGTGCGTCGTGAAGGTCTGGGTTGCACCTTCACGAGCAACTGGGATGGCGATGTGTTCCGCGATGTCACACCCCCTTCAATTCCCATGGTGACCACGGTAACGGTGGATACCACAACGGCAGGAAGCGGTCTGGCATCGATCTCGTGGATCCCAAGCCCCGAGGCGGATACCGATGGCTATATCATTTTGTTCAACGCGCCGGGTGGAGCGGTCATCATCGATACGGTATGGGGCGGTTCCAGCAGCTCATTCCAGTGGGATGAGAGCACAGCCTGGACAAGGCCCGAGCAATACACCGTAGCGGCGTTCGATACCTGCTATTCGGGTTTTCCGGCCAGTCCCAATACCAGCGCCACGCAACCCTTCCACCGTACCATATTTCTTGACTACAGCTACGATGCATGCGACGGGTCGGTAAGGTTGAACTGGACACCCTATGTGGGTTGGCCGGTGCAGGAATACCTCGTCTATATGCGCTTGGATGGAGGTATCTGGTCGCAGATCGCCGTGGTGAACGCCGGCGTGAGTGCCTACGATGTCGCGGTAACACCGTTCCGCGATTATTGCTTCGTCGTGGTGGCATCGCAAGGCGCGGCACTGCCCAACTCCATCTCCAACAAGACCTGCCTCACCACCGATTACCCAGGCCTACCAACTTTCAACTACATGCGCTTGGTCACTGTAAGTGGCGCAGCAGAGATCACGGTGGTGGATAGTGTGGATCTTTCGGCTTCTGTTTCCGGCTACCGCTTGGAACGGTCGGAGAATGGCGGGCCTTACGAAGAGCTCACCACCTTCGGGCCGGTCAGTGCCACTACCATCACGTATACCGACACGGACGTCAACCCTTCCTCCTCGGGCTATCGGTATCGTATGGTGGTATTGGATGATTGCGGCAACGTGGCGCTCACCAGCAACGTCGGCTCAAGCGTTTTGCTCAAGGCCACACCGGACCTGAACGGGTTCAATGTGATCACCTGGAACGGATACCAGGAATGGGCAGGTGCCATTGGTGGGCACCTTTTGTACCGTTCCGTGGGCAGTGGACCAGAGGAGTTGCTTCAAGTGCTTCCGCCGGATCCTTGGGTGTACGTGGATGACGTTAGTGCCCTTACCTCTACCACAGGTCGTTTCTGTTACCGGGTTGAGGCCCTGGAGGCGGGTAACCCGATCGGCTTGGACATGGTGTCAGAAAGCAACATCGCCTGTGCTGTGCAACAGGAGCTCGTGTTCATTCCGAATGCCTTCATGGTTGGTGGCAACAACCCGGTCTTCAAGCCGGAACTGGTCTATGCCGATGTGACCACCTACGAACTCTCCATCATCAACCGGTGGGGGCAGGTCTTCTGGACCACCACCGACCCCGCCCAAGGCTGGGATGGCACAGCTGGTGGGCGCCAAGTACCCATGGGCGTTTATGCCTACTACTGCCGTTTCCGCAACGGCGCCGGAAAAGAGTTCGAGAAAAGAGGCACCGTGACCATGTTGACCGCTGTAGATTGATGCCGTGGTGTACTTTTGTGCATGGAACGTTCCACTGCTGCCCCGGTCAAGAAGTCCACACCCTCCACATCTGCCAACGGCAGCGCTGGCAAGATCGTCGGCGAAGGGCTTACTTACGATGATGTTCTCCTGATCCCCGCGTACAGCGAAGTACTGCCTCGCGAGGTGGACATCCGCTCCTGGTTCACCCGCAACATCCGGCTCAATATCCCCGTGGTCTCCGCGGCCATGGATACCGTTACCGGCGCTGAATTGGCCATTGCCATTGCGCAGCAGGGTGGCATCGGGGTCATCCATAAGAACCAGTCCATAGCCGAACAAGCCGCCGAAGTTCGCCGGGTGAAGCGCTCGGAAAGCGGCATGATCATGGATCCGGTGAAGCTGGACCAGAACGCCTTGGTGGGCGATGCCCTTAAGCTTATGGCCGAACATAGGATCGGTGGCATCCCCGTAGTGGATGGCCAGGACCACCTCGTGGGCATCGTTACCAACCGCGACCTGCGGTTCGAGAAGA
>JAEYWT010000390.1 GCA_023428865.1 Bacteroidota bacterium
TAGCGCTTCCTCTGTTCTCGTAGTGGTTCGCGCGATGGGTTCGAGCTTGATGCCGGTGTCTGTCGATCGAAGCTCTGTGCCATCCTGCACGACGAGGTACCCGAGACCTTCTGTAGCATCCAGGCCAAGCGCCGGGTCCATCACAACCTGTTCCATAGTTGGTGGTGCATAGAAGGCTGGTAGTTCGATCCGCCAAAGCAGTGCAGGGTCCACCAGGTAGCCGATCCGTTCTCCAGGTCGCGCTTCGCGATGAAGGGTCTCGGCCAAGCGCACACGGCCTTCACCAGCCGGACTGCTCATCACCATCCACAGGCCAATCATATTGGTGAGCACGAGCACCACGATCGCGATCCCGATGGGCCTTCCGGATGGCATTATGGATCCGGTAATGGACCAAGCCTCGACCAACAGCCAAGGAACAAGGAAAGCCAAAGGGTACAAGAAGCGCAGTTCCTTATGGGCGATGTAACTGTGGATCACCACATACGGTACAGCGCACCAAACGATGAGGTGCGATGGACGTTTCCACAGCAATAGGACCATCGCGAGCAGGATCGTTGCACCGATCGGCGGTATCGCATACTTCACGATCCAGGGTGGGTAGTAGTACCACGGGAGTTCATCGAACCGATGCGCGGGATCGCCCACCATGCCGAGCGCGATGTAGTTCCATGTCGTCCATACGGCATGGCCGTAGAAGGCGGTGTCCAAAAGCACGCCGATCAGTAGCACACCGCCTGCCGCTGCGAACATGCTCAACATCAGCTTGGGTGGGTCACGACGCACCAGGCGCGACCACGCGAGCAATGCAAGCACGATCAATGCAACGGGTGGACGACACAGCAGGGCAATGCCTGCGAAGGTGCCAGCGACTGCTCCGTTGCGGGTCTTGTTTCCCGGTGATATCAAGGCCGCGATGGTCCGCAGCAGGAAGATGGCACTCCATCCTTCGCTGCTGAAACGCACGCTCACGAAGGGAATGAACCAGAGGGAGTAGGAGAGCAGGATGAAGGTGCGTTGCTCGGCTTGCGGGTACTGCACCATCACCACGTTCACGAACCTGCGGATCGCGAAGAGCGCCAGCAATGCGGTACACGCGCGCAACAAGAAGGCCTGCATGAACGGGTCGTGGATACCAAGCAACGCTGCGACCTTGAAGGTGGCCACAGCGATCCACGGTTGGAACGAGGAACGGATCTCCGCTGCGAATTCCCAGGGTAGGTGCTCTACGGGTAGATCCCCCAGCTTCCATTGAGCGAAGGCGATGACCTGGAAGTGTTCATCGGCACTGTGGAAACCCGTGCTGTTCCACGCCGTGATGAGGTAGACCACTACGGCGATCAGGAAAATTCTCCGATGGAAAAACACGCCACTCACCCTGCGAAGGTGGGGAAAAGCGAACGGGCCCCGAAAGGCCCGTTCACTCAGTTTGTTCAACGCGGATTCACGCCCGCTCCAACTCCTCACGCAATGCCGCCATGAACAGCTCCGTAGTGAGATACTTGTCCGCCGTCACTTTGTCGCCGTGGATGCAAACTGCCAGGTCCTTGGTCATCTTGCCGCTTTCCACCGTGCGGATGCAAACGGCCTCCAGTTTGGTGGCGAAGTCGATCAGCGCTTGGTTGCCGTCCAACTTGCCGCGGAAGGCCAGGCCGCGCGTCCAGGCGAAGATGCTGGCGATCGGATTGGTACTCGTTGGTTTTCCTTGCTGGTGCTGGCGGTAGTGGCGGGTCACCGTGCCGTGCGCAGCTTCGGCTTCCATCGTTTTGCCGTCCGGGGTGATCAGTACACTGGTCATCAAACCCAGTGAACCGAAGCCTTGTGCCACGGTGTCGCTCTGCACATCACCGTCGTAGTTCTTGCAGGCCCATACGTAGCCGCCGCTCCACTTCATGGCACTGGCCACCATGTCGTCGATCAAACGGTGCTCGTACACGATGCCGGCCTCCTGGAACTTGGCCTTGAAGTGCTTCTGGTAGGTCTCTTCGAAGATATCCTTGAATCGACCGTCGTACTTCTTCAGGATCGTGTTCTTGGTGCTCAAGTAGAGCGGCCACTTTTTCGAGAGCGCTAGGTTGAAGCAGCTCATCGCGAAACCTTCAATGCTCTCATCGGTGTTGTACATGCTCAAGGCCACACCGTTGCCCTCGAAGTCGTACACGTTCCACGTCTGTACTTCGCCGCCATCTTCGGGCGTGAAGGTCATGGTGAGCTTGCCTTTGCCTTTGATCACCGCATCGCTGGCGCGGTATTGGTCCCCGAACGCATGGCGACCGATGACGATAGGCTGTGTCCAACCCGGTACCAGGCGCGGGATGTTGCTGATCACAATGGGTTCACGGAATACCGTTCCGTTGAGGATGTTGCGGATGGTGCCGTTCGGGCTTTTCCACATCTGTTTCAACCCGAATTCTTTCACGCGCTCTTCGTCCGGCGTGATGGTGGCGCACTTGATGCCCACACTGTGCTTCAGGATGGCTTTGGCACTTTCCACCGTGATCTTGTCGTCGGTCTTGTCGCGGCTTTCGATGCCGAGGTCGTAGTACTCGATGGGGACATCCACGTACGGCAGGATCAGTTCGTCCTTGATCCACTTCCAGATGATGCGGGTCATCTCATCGCCGTCCAGTTCAACGACGGGCTTCGTTACCTTGATCTTCGACATCGCTTGCTTTGGTTGTCAGTTGTTCGTTGATAGGCTGCGGCGGCTAGGTCGTGCCGCTCCGAGGTCGCGAATTTACCGCTCTTCCGGTAGCTGTAGTTCGTAGTGCTGAGGGGTGTGGCCACCATCAAAGCCTCGACGTGTGGCACGTATGAAAACTCCGTTCTCGAAGTAAGACTTGCGATAGACCTCACCCTCCCGGTCGAAGTAGAGGAATTCACCATCAGGACGACCATTCACGTACTGGCCTTTGTAGCTCACACTGCCGTCGTCGCGCTGCATGATCAATTCTCCATGGGGGCGTCCCTGGGTGCATGTCACACGATACTGACCCATGTTCATTGGGAAAGTGGTCAGGTACTCACCATTGTAAAGCGCTCCGGTCGAGTCCCTCAAGATGCGCTCGCCGTGCATCTCACCATCCCGAAACCCTCCGGTCCACTGGATAAGACCATTGGGATGATAGCTCTTGAGCGTACCATGTAGTTCTCCGTAACGATTCTCCACGCGATAGTGAACGCGACCATTTGGGTAGTAGAAGATCTCAGGACCATGACTTATCCCTTCACGGTACGTGATGGAGTGGATCTTGCGGTCCAGGCTGTCGTACTGCATCGCGGTGCCGTGTCGGAAACCCTTTGCATAGGGCACGGTCCACGCCTTCCTTCCTTGACGGTCGTACCAGACCAAGTTTCCATGGGTGAAGCCCCGGCGATAGGTTACGCGACCTCTCAGGATCCCGGTGGTGTCGTAAGCCAATCCTTCGCCCACCGGGCGTCCGTCTTTTCCAGTATCGTAGACCCAATACACACCGTTCTTCACCTCCGTGGTATCCGTCCGCTGCGCGCACAACTGCGACGAAGCGAAGGGGAGGAAGAGGAACAAGGCCACTTTCATTTTCGGATCGTGCTATGTCCGCTTCACCGGACAACCTAAATCTGACAACCGACAACTAATTCCCTTACCCCAGATCCAGGTCCAGTTCTTCTCGCAACCTCAGCAGTGCTGGGTTCTTCTCCGCCATGGCCTTGAATTTGTCCAATGCGGTGAAGCGCGGTTTCACCACTACCTCTTCCTTGCGTACTTCCAGATCCAGCGCGGGGTCGTCCAGCTGTCGACGCAGAAAGCCCAGCAATTCCGGTTTTT
This sequence comes from Bacteroidota bacterium, assembly GCA_023428865.1. Taxonomy (GTDB): domain Bacteria; phylum Bacteroidota; class Bacteroidia; order Flavobacteriales_F; family PHOS-HE28; genus PHOS-HE28. The sequence goes on from JAEYWT010000390.1 coordinate 3,809, forward strand.
CGTCGCGCAGGTAATTCTCCTGCACGGTGTTCACGATGGAGAAGGCGATGCGGCCTGCGCCAACTACTTCCGGCTCGCGCGCCATCAACGTAGCATGCAGGCTGTCGCGTTTGCGCTGCTTCTGCGCCAAGGCGTAATCTCGCCACACCTTCAATAGCAAGGCGGGGTTCACCTCTTTGCTGGAAGTGGGCATACCGCTATCGGTATCGCTCTCCAACGGTGCTATCGGTGCGGCTTCCACAGCTGCGGCGGCCACCGTGCTTTTGATGCTCACCTGCCCGGCAAGCCGACGTTTAGGCGTGTAGTCCGTTGGTACGGGTTCTCTGGCAATTGCAGCGCTCGCCGCAGGGCCGGTGCTGGGTACGACCGCGCGCGCTGGTGAAGCTACTGGTGCCGCAGGGGGCGCTCCGACCACGTTTTTCGCCGCCACTGGGGGCGCTGTGGTCACGTCAGGACTTTTTTTTTCCACGCTTGCCGCTGCGTCGGCTCCACTCGTGATGCGGCAGAGCTGCATCAGTGTCAGTTCCACCAACAGACGCGGCTCTTTGCTGGATTTGTACTGGCTGTCGCACTGTGCCAAACGATCCAAACCACGTACCAGGATCTCGCGATCCACGCGCTGGGCCTGGTCGCCGTAGCGTGCGGTGAGGTCTTCGCCAACCTCCAACAGGGGCAGTGTACGTGGATCCTGGCTTACGAGCAGGTCGCGAAAGTGCCGCGCAAGACCGGCCACGAACAGGTGTCCATCGAAGCCTTGCTGTAGGATCGTGTTGTACTCCACTAGAACGGCCGGTATGTCGCCCCGGACCACACTGTCCGTTATGCGGAAATAGTGCTCGTGGTCCAGCACGTTCAGGTTCTTCACCACATCCTGGTAGGTGAGCTTGTTGCCGCTGAAACTGACGAGCTGGTCGAAGATGGAGAGCGCATCGCGCAAGCCGCCATCGGCCTTCTGCGCGATCACATGTAGAGCTTGAGCCTCGGCTTCGATGCCTTCCTTCTGTGCGATACCCGCAAGATGCTTGCTGATATCCGATATCATGATCCGCCGGAAATCGAACACCTGGCAGCGGCTCAGGATGGTGGGCAGGATCTTGTGCTTTTCCGTGGTGGCCAGAATGAAGATGGCGTATGAGGGAGGCTCTTCCAGCGTTTTCAGGAACGCATTGAACGCCGCCTGGCTCAACATATGCACCTCGTCGATGATGTACACCTTCTTGGTGCCCACCTGTGGAGCGATGCTCACCTGCAGGATCAGGTTGCGGATGTCGTCGACGCTGTTGTTGCTGGCGGCGTCGAGCTCGAAGATGTTGAGGCTATGCCCTTCTTCGAAGGTCTTGCACGGCGCACATTGCCCGCAGGCCACCAGATCCTCACCGAGGTTCTCGCAGTTGATGGTGCGGGCGAGGATGCGCGCACAAGTGGTCTTGCCAACCCCCCGGGGACCGGTGAACAGGAAGGCCGAGGCGAGGTGGTTGCTACGGATCGCGTTCTTCAATGTACTGGTCACCGCCTCCTGGCCCACGACGGTGTCGAAGGTGGCTGGGCGGTACTTGCGGGCGCTGACGACGAACTGGTCCATTGCAACGGGTGCGAAGATAGTGGCGGGGTACTCGCGGCCTTGGGTGCGGATATCAACAGGTGTGGAAAGAGGGTAAGCGCAACTTCTAGTTGATGGCTTCTGGTCTTTTGGCTGGTCCCTCCGGTCCGGGCCCACCGTTTTGTTCTTATAGATGCCCGTTGCGATTCCCGGTTCAGACCCAGCAGTAGATCATCCTTAGCCAATAGTACATGGTCCCCTGCGGAGTGCTTTCAGCTATCCTGCTGTGTCTCAATCGCTTGATTTTCCGACGGATCTTCCTACATTTGCACCCCAAATCAACCGAAAGGCATGACCAACCGGTACGAAACCGTCTTCATTCTAACTCCCGTTTTGTCTGAGGATCAGACAAAGGAGGCGGTAAAAAAGTTCAAAGACCTGATCAAAGCAGGCAGTGGCAAGATCCACCACGAAGAGAGCTGGGGAATGCGCAAACTCGCGTATCCCATCCAGAAGAAGTCCACGGGCTTCTACCACCTGATCGAGTTCGAAAGCGAGGCACCCCTCGTGGCCAAACTCGAGACCGAATACCGTCGTGATGAGCGCGTGATCCGGTTCCTCACCATTGTGATGGACAAACATCACATTTCCTTCGCCGAGAAGCGCCGTACCAAGCGCACGACGAAGAAAGAAACCGTTGAACCTAGCAACGCCTAAGCGCCATGGCAGCAGACAACAGCGAGATCCGTTATCTCACGCCGATCGCGATCGAGACCAAGAAGGAGAAGTATTGCCGCTTCAAGAAGATGGGCATTACTTACATCGACTATAAGGACGAGGAATTCCTGCTCCGCTTCGTGAACGAACAGGGCAAGATCCTTCCCCGCCGCCTTACCGGTACCAGCCTCAAGTATCAGCGCAAGGTGGGTCAAGCCATCAAGCGTAGCCGCCACTTGGCTTTGATGCCGTACGTGGCCGATATGATGAAGTAACCTCCAACACGCCTACGAACATGGAAGTCATCCTGAAGAAAGACGTGGACCACCTGGGCTACGCCAACGACGTGGTAAAGGTGAAGGAAGGTTACGCCCGCAACTTCCTCTTGCCCCGTGGCCTCGC
>JAEYWT010000402.1 GCA_023428865.1 Bacteroidota bacterium
GAGTATCACAGCATCAACTTCCTGGGCTTCGTACAGCTCGCTTGTGCTATGATTCTTATGCGCAAACTATTTTGAGATGGCTTCTAGTGTCGAATGGTCAGCGGCCGAAGAAACGGTTCACGGCTTCGGTACGGTTGTTCACGTGCATCTTGCCATAGATGCGGTGGATGTGCTGCTTCACCGAACCTTCGCTGATGCTCATACGCGCCGCGATCTCCTTGTACAGCAACCCTTGGGCGAGCAGTTCCAGCACTAGGAATTCGCGATCCGAAAGGGAAACACCCAGTTCTTCACGTGGCAGGCTGGTGGTGGGTCTGAAATGTTTCACCACGCGCCGTGCCACGCTCATGCTCATGGGTGATCCGCCTTCATGCACTTCGCGGATCGCTTGCACGATCTGTTCGGGAGAAGAGTTCTTCAGCAGATACCCATTGGCGCCGGCCTTCAGCGCTTCGAACACTTTATCGTCCGTGTCGTTCACGGTGTAGATCAGGAACTGCGCGTGGCTCCAGCGTGGGCCCAATTCGCGCACGCCTGCGATACCATCCATTCCGGGTAGGTTCACATCCATCAGCACTACATCAGGTTCAGCACCATGACATGTGAGCGCGTCTTCCACGGAGCCATGTGCCTCGAGCACCTTCATGCCGGGGGTGGCGATGAACACGGCGCGAAGCATCTCGCGGATGCGTTCGTCATCTTCTACGATGCGCAGGGTGATGGTCTTTTCCACGTGGCGAAGGTGGGGTGAAGCGGATGTCGGTACAAGCTAACTTTCGTTCACCCGGAACGGGACCTTGAGCGTAAGGCGGGTGCCTCTTCCGTTCAGACCGGATTCCAGGGTGAACTCACCACCTACCTGTTGGGCCCGTTTCGCCATGTTCACCAGACCATGGCCGCTTCGTTTTGGCTTGGTTGGTATGCCAATGCCATCATCCGCCACTAGGGCCAACAGGCCATTCTTCCACTGCATCGAGAGGGTCACGTGTTCGGCGTTCGCGTGTTTCACCACGTTGTGCAAGGCCTCCTTGATCACGAGGAAGATGTTCCGACGCTGTTGGGTGGTGAGTTGAATGGCGGGCCACGCCTCATCCAGCTCAAGTGATAGACTTATGCCATGCGCATCCAGATAGTTTCGTGCATGGGAGGAGATGTAGGCCACCAGATCATCCAGGCTGCCTTGGTCATCCTGCATGGCCCAGATGATATCGCGCATGCTGGTGATGAGCTCTTCGGCGGCGGTGGCTTGTTCGCGCAGGAGTGGGGCCAGGGCTGAAGAGGGGTCTTGGAGCACCGACATTTCGCTCCGCAATTTCAGTGCGCTGAGGCCTACGCCGAGGTCGTCGTGCAAGTCGCGGCTCACCTGTTCCCTGATGCGTAGTTCGGCGATGGTGCGTTCCTGCTGTGCGTGGGCCGCTTCGATCTCCGCCAAGCGCCGCTTGTGTCGTTGCCGAGCACCGTTCACGAGGTAGATGGTGGAAATGCCTGCAATGGCGAAGAGGCTGGCGATCATCACCCACCATCGTGTGCGTTGGGCATTGCGTAATTGGTCGGCCACGCGTGCGCGATCAAGCCGTTCCACCTCCAGGGCGTTGTCGGTCTTCAAGAGCAGGGCTTGGGTGCGTAACGCGGATCGGATGTTGTTCGCTGTAATGCTGCTATCGATGCGGTGCCATTGAGCGCGTTCGTTCAGCGCAGCGGAAAGATGCCCGATGTGCTCATATGTACGTGCGGCCTGTTTGGAGAAGTTACGCTGTGTTACAAGCCCGATGTTCGATCGGTAGCGGGTCAAGTATTCCTTGGCGTGTTCCAAAGCCGCAACCGCATCTCGTTCCCTTCCAGCAAGTGCGAGCGCAAGGGCTTTCCCAACGAGCGCATCCACTCCGATATCACGATCACTTGCGCTATCGGCAATGATCCAGCTACGTTCATAATGCTCCAGCGCGATAGATGGTTTTCCGCGCAGCACATGCAGATTACCCAAGCTCCAAAGGGCAACGGCCACGGCGCGCTGTGCATGGGCGGCGGTAGCCAACTGCAAGGAGTGTTGCAAATGGAACTCAGCGCTATCCAACTGACCCAAGCTGGTGAGATAGCTGCCCAGATTGCCGTGGATGTGGTACAGCTCCGAAACCGGGTAACGCGCGGCAGGGCGTTCCGGGAACCAGTGCAGTGCCAGGTGCATGTAGGGCAATGCTTCACGGCTGTCCTGTATGTTCTCGTGCAGCAGTCCTTTGAGGTTGTATGCGTTCGCTATCAAGGTGCTATCGCGCAATTCCAACGCGAGGCGTTCGGCTTCGTTCAGGTCGTGCATGGCCTCGTTGAACAGCCCTTCGTAATACAATACCTCCGCTCGGTAGGCGAGGAAGTAGTGCTGTTCCTCCAACTGTGTACGTGGGTCCAGTGAAGCCAATCCGGCATTGATCGCCAATAGGGCGCTATCCCCATGGAAACCATCCATGAACGCGACCGCACAGACTAGGTGGCCATGGAGTACGGTGTCCTGGAAAGGCGGCAACTTGCGCATGCCCCGCACGGCTTCTGCTCCACGCGTGTTACCCGCCAGCACGACTAGCAGCGCGAGGATGGTCAACGGCTTTGAGCAGGACCTCATTTCGGTGGTGAAGCGGTGGGTTATGCGAATATCGCAGATCCCAAGCGTTCAGTGGTATGCGCATTACGACACAAGGATAGCCAGGGCAATGGCTATTGGGTGGGCAGCTTGGCCGGCACGGTCGACTTCGATCGTGGGTCGATCACCGATGGACGTTGCCGATATTGACCTGCACGTGTGGCCCGATCCGGTGACCGATCAGCTGACCATGCAAGGTCTACGACCCGGAACCACCGTAGTAATATTGGATGCCCTGGGCAGAACCGTGCATACGGGGCAGGTCGTAAGCAGCACCGTGCAGGTACCGATCACGGGCATGCCCAATGGGTACTACGTGTTGCGTACTTCGGATGGCCGAAGCCGGAAGTTCGTGAAGTGAGCTACTTCACCACCAACGACTTCATGTTGTCCGACATCACACGGTCTATGAACAGGTGATCCCGGTCGATCACGGCCTGTAGTGGTTTCTCGGCTACGTTGAAGGTGAGTTTGTTCACACCGCTCTTCAACCGAATGCGCTGGTGTAGCAGTGGTACATCGTTCTTAGACTTATCGGCTTTTGCGCCGAACTTCGGAACACGCATGATGCTCACATCCATCCAATCGTTCATTGGCGCGGGCGTTTCACGACCCAAGGAATCGGCGTAGTTCTTCTCGCCCCACAACGTGAGAGAGACCTCGTAGGTGCTGTCTGGCAACATCCGTGCGGTGGCCGTGTCGACCCGGTTGTTGTACAGGGTGATCTTCTTAAACCCATCAACGAGCAGGTAGCTCAAGCTATCGGGCACCACCTTCTCCAGTTCGCGGTAGAGGTCAAGGGCAGTGGGGTAGGGCGGTTCAGCATAGCCGAAGGTGTCTACCAACGCGCGGAAAGCCGTGTTCAACTGCTCTTCACCCACGAAATCGCGCAGACCGTAGAGAATGACACTGCCTTTGTTGTAGTGGATGTAGCCTTGGTTCTCCACCTCCAGCAGTGGAACTTCCTTCACATCCTCACTACCCCGGGAGCGTTGGTAGTTATCGCTTTCCAGTTTCAGGAATTTGCGCATCTGGTTCCGCCCGTATTCGCGTTCCATCACCATGAGTGCGCTGTACTGTGCCATGCTTTCGCTCAACAAGGTGCCGCCCTGCATATTGGCGCCGATCACTTGGTGCGCCCACCACTGGTGCCCCATCTCGTGCGCCACCACGTAGAACACCATGTCGATATCCGTGGTATCGCTCAGGTCGGCGATGAACCCGATGCTCTCGCTGTACGGCATGGTGCCCGGGAAGGCTTGTGCGAACGTCTGGTAGCGCGGGAATTCGATGATGCGTGCCTGCTTGTGGCGGTACGGCCCGAAGTGCTGACTGTAATAGGTGAGCGAGCGTTGAATGCTGTTGGCCATGCGTGGTACGTTCTCGCCGTGTGTCGGGTGGTAGTACACTTCCACATCCACCTTGTTCAAGGGGTTGGCTGGATCCTGCCAAGCTTCGCGATGCACCTCGTAGCGAGCGCTCATGAACGAGTAGAAGTTCATGCTCGGGTGATCCACCACATACTCGAAGTATCGCTTGCCATCGGCCTCCCATTCACGCACCAGCGAACCCGGCGCGATCGCGATCTGGTCCGGTGTGGTGCTGATGATGCTACGCACGTTCACCCAATCGCTGTTCGGCATCAGGTAGTGCTCCATGCGTTGGGCTGGATCATCGCTCAGCCGCGGCATGCGTTCTTTCGGTGGCAGACCCCGTTTGCGACGTTCGTTACGATCCTGCATTTCACTGCGGGCACTGTACCCGATGGTGGGTAGCACATCCATGTTGTTGAAGAAGGTGCCGTTCTCGTTCACCTGCATCACGCTCACCTGGTTTTCGAACCCCTTCGGCTCACAGGTCGCGATCACGGTGAAGCGCAGGTCTTCGCCGGGCAGCAAGGGTTTGGCCAATTTGTAGATCCTGTAGTCCACGCGTTCGTCGTTCAGCACCAGTTCGGCTCCATCGATCCGCACATCCTGTTCAATGCCACCGCCACCCATGTTCAGGTGCAAGGAATCGATGGGCGCATTGCCCTTGTTGCGCACCACAACAGTTGCCACACTGCGCAGGGTGCGGTTCGGAGGATCCAGGTCGATGGTGAACGCGATGTCGATGTAATGCGGTTGAAGGATGCCTTCGTACTTCTTGTAGGTCTGTTCGTAGTACACCACATCATCCTCCATTTCGTCACTACCTACGATCTCATTGAGCACTTTGGTGTTGTAGAAATTCCAAGAACCCAAGGCGATCCAGGCGAAGAGAGCTGGCAGCAGCGCCCATTTGTTCCGTCGGAACCGATCACGCGCCAGCTGCATGCGCCAACCACGGGATGTCTCGCGGCCCCGGATCCAGAAGAGCAGTGCCAGGCCCATGAGCACGGCCGAGAAGGCCCACCAATAGGCTTTGAACCATGCCCATGCCACCATGGCCGTGCCATAGCCGTTCATGTCTGAATACGTCGTTCGTGGTGCCGAGTTGAAGTGAGCCAGGTGTGTGCTCACATCCAACGCACCCAACAGGATGCTGCTACCGATCCACACCACGACGAAGACCGCGTAACCCACGTATTTGTTGTTGACCAGTACGTGGATCAGGAAGGCCAAGGCGACCATGGAAGCCATGCCCACCAGGTTCGGTAAGATGTAATTGCCTAGGTAAACGGTCGGTTCAAGGCGGGTGTATCCGTTCAGGAGCTGGAAGATCATGCCACCCAAGGCCGCCAGCACCAGTACGAAGGCAAGCAACAACATCACCGCAGTGTACTTACCCAGCAGGCCAATGCCCAGTGGTGTTGGTGTGGCATCGTGTACCTCGTCCAATTTCGGTTCGCGTTCTTTCCACACGAGCAGGCCGCTGTAGAAGGTGACCAGGATCATCAGGAAAAGCGAAAAGCTGCCTTCACTGACATCGTTGACACGGTACGTTACCGGGTGGATGGTGTTCTCGTAGAGCGAAGTGGAGAAAGAGAGGCTCAGGAACATGTTGAGCATGCCTATACCCGTAACGATCAGGAAAGCCGTGCCCTTGAGCATGCCGGTGAAGTCGTTCCAAACGATGCGGCGCCATTGGCGGAAGCGCGCGCCGGCACCGAAGCTGCGTTGCACGGAAGGCACAATGATGCGAGCGGCCACCAGTTGATCGACCTTGGTCTCCGATGGTAGGCTCGAAGCTTTCGTAGCCCGATCGGTGAAGCTGAAGCGCCAATAGCAGAACAGGAAGATCAGTGCCGACACGGCCAGCCAGATGATGCGGTTCCAGAGGAACACACCGTGCATGGGTAGGAGCAGGGTGTTCTTCTCATCCACCGTCCAGTAGCGAGAAATGTACTCGAACGTGGTGCCGGCGAAGGGGTCCAGCAAGGAGGCCAATGTCTGGTTCTCCATTTCGCTCATGAAGGTGCCGGCCACACCATTGCCCACCATGATCACCACGGCGGTGATGAAGGCGGCGGCCGTACTGCGGATCAGGATGGCCACTGCGAAGATCACCGCTGCGCTGAAAACGATGTTCGGTACACTGAGGTAGAGGTAGGCTTGTGCGTGTGCCAACAAGTCGTTCGGCCCGATGCGTTCCACATCCACCCACGGCATCACGCTGCCGAGCAACATACCCAAGGTGACACCCAGCAGTGGAAGCGTGGCAACGAACGTGCTTCCAAGGAAACGGCTCAGCAGGTATTGCCCTTTCTTCAAGGGTGTGCTGAACATGATCTGCTGGGTATTGTTCGCGAAATCGCGGATGGCGCTGGCATTCACGAAGGCCGTTACCATCAACAACCCAAGGAAACCCAGGGCCGCGTAGTACTGGAACACCATGTAGGGTGCGTTCAACCACACATTGGCGAAGGTGCCACCAACCACCAGGTCGTCCCAGGCCACCAGCCCGAAGCCGATGAGCATGAAGAGCACCAAGAAGATGTACACCATGGGCTGCCGTAGCCAATGGCGCAATTCGATCAGGAGCAGGCGCCAGGTCATGCGAGGACGGTGTTTCGTACGCCGTTGATGTGGCTGAAGAAGACATCTTCCAATGAAGGTTCCACACCGATGAAGCCATTGCCCGGATCGCTCTCCGCGAATACATGGATCGAGGGCCGACCGCCGATCAGTTTGTTACTGATCACCGCGTAGGTAGCGTAATGGTCCTCTAGCTCGGCCTTGGCGATGCTCTTCTCCCAGATACGGCCGCGCACTTCTTTCAGGGAATCGTTCGGTGCACCGGCGAACAGCAGTTTGCCTTTGTTGATGATGGCCATCTTGCTGCAGAGCTCTTGTACATCCTGCACGATGTGCGTGCTGAGGATCACCACCACGTTCTCGCCGATCTCGGTGAGCAGGTTGTAGAAGCGGTTGCGTTCGCCGGGGTCCAGGCCGGCAGTGGGTTCGTCAACGATGATGAGCTTGGGCTCGCCGATCAGCGATTGTGCGATACCGAAGCGCTGCTTCATGCCACCGCTGAAACCGGCGATACGGCGATCGCGGTGTTCCCAGAGGTTCACCTTGTGCAGGAGCGCTTCCACCAGGGCTTTGCGTTCGCCATTGTTGATCACGCCCTTCAGCAGTGCGATATGGTCCAGCATTTGGCGGGCACTGACACGCGGGTACACCCCGAACTCTTGCGGCAGGTAGCCCAAGACTTTGCGCACCTCGTCCTTCTGGCGCAACACATCGATCGGTCCGAGGGTCACGGTGCCGGCATCGGCTTCTTGCAAGGTGGCCAGAATACGCATGAGCGAACTCTTACCCGCGCCGTTTGGACCCAGCAGTCCGAACATGCCGGTGGGGATGGTGAGGCTTACGTTGTCCAGCGCCTTCACGCCATTGGCGTAGGTCTTGCTGAGGCCGTTGATGACGAGTTCCATGGGGTTGATGCTTCGTTGTCGAAGATGCAGATTCCGGCTCGAATGCCAGTGGGGTCGTTACATGAACGGTTGGGTCGCGGTTCGTATGGCCGTGGAGCGGTCGATCAGGCAGCCGAAGTTTTCGTTCACCTTTCATGCAACGTGGAGAAAGCTCCGGGTGTCTTACAGAAGTTACTTTCACCCAACATGCGCATCACGCTACTCTCCCTAACGCTACTTTTCGCTTCGTCCGCGAACGCACAAACCTGTTCCTGGCTTACCGATGCGCCCATGGCGTATACCGCTAACCCGAGCATGCCCAAGGTGGCGCTGGGTTCTGCATCGGGATATCTGGTGGCGTCCCGTCAACTTTCGGGCATCTTCGCCTATGGTGCGGATATCTACGGTGAAGCCGTTTTGGAACAGCTCGATCCGCTCTCCGGTGCGGTGCTATGGTCCTGCCCACTGAGCGATTCTGTGAATGTGGAGAGTGTGGCCGTTGGTGCCGATGGTGTAGCCTACTATGCTGGAAGGTTCATGGGTTCCTTGGCGTTGTGCGATGGTTCCACCCTTTCGGTCGGGCAAGGATCGGCGCTTTTCACCGTGCATCACTTCATGATCGCTGTGGACCTGAATACGGGCTTGCTGAAATGGAGCCGAGACCTTTCACTTGAGCATCCAGAAGGCTTGTCGGTGCCATCCATCGCCATCGATCCGCAAGGCCGTATGTGGTATACCATGGCGGGTTGGGGGAGTGGTGAAGTGGTGCGCGTGGACGAATTCGGCGCCGATGTGGAGCTGCGCACGATAGAAGGGGTCCGCAGTTTCGGTACCATCAGTTTCGATCCCTGGGGTGGCCTTTATGTGAGCGGGTCGGTGGACGACAATGGCTTCACCTTCGCCGATGTATCCTACGCGGATTACGGCGGTACGGGCTACAATATGTTCCTGGTGCGCTACCGCCCCGATGGATCGGCGGGTTTCGCATCCTTCGCAGCGGACATCACCTTCCAGGATCCCACCGTGGTGGCGACAACCGATGGGCATGCGTACCTGGCAGGCAATTTGTTCGAGGCAACAAGCTGGGGCGATGTGGCATTCACCGGACCGAACTGGGGTGATGGTATGTTCCTGGTGCGAATGGATAGCACAGGTGTGTTCGAGTGGGGTGTGGAAAGCACCTCGGGCGAAGGTTCCATCCTAGGGGATATGTCACGTTCCAAGGGCCCGTGCATCACGATTGATGCGGCCAACAACCTGGTGCTGCTGGGTGAGGTGCGCGGTGTGGTGGACTGGGGCAGTGGCTATGTCAGTGGCAGCGGCCAACTCACCGATCGGGTGATCACGGTAGTCTCGTTCAACCCCGATGGGTACCCGATATGGGTGGCCAATAGTACCATCGGTAGCGGATACAAGACCGCACAGAGTATTACCGCCGCTGCCATACCTGGTGCTGTGTACATGGCTGGTCATGTGCGTGATCCATTCACCTTCGGACCGCACAATGTGAACGAGGTGGATCAACAGGCGGCCGTGTTCGCCATGCTCGTGGATCTTCCAACTACGCTCAATGTCACATCTGCGGATAACTCCATGAACGCATGGCCGGTTCCTGCTAGAACGCAGGTCGTGCTTCAAGTGCAGCAAGAGCACGTTGGCCCAGCGAAGCTACTGGCCAGCGATGGCCGTACCATCCGGTCGTTGAACCTTCGTTCCGTTCAAGAGGTGCTCGACGTACAGGACTTGCCACCTGGCGCCTACTTCATTCGTGCTGCGAACGGCGCTGTTGTCCGTATCGTGAAAGAGTGATCGCATAGGAGGCACCGCGTTGATCCGGATCACACTACGTAGATGGCTATGGCATGTACTTTTGTGCCATGACCGTGTCGGAATTGTTGCGCAGCAAAGGCTTTCGTGTAACCACCTTGAGGTCGGAGCTGTTGAC
>JAEYWT010000403.1 GCA_023428865.1 Bacteroidota bacterium
AACATTACCGTGAATGCGATGCCCGTAGTGGACCTCGGCAACGATGTAACGCTCTGCGCGAACGAGGACATCACACTCGATGCAACATGGCCAGGTGCCACCTACACATGGAGCACCGGTGCCACCAGTGCCATTATCGTGGCAAATGCAAGCGGCACGTACAGCGTCGTGGTCACATCGAACGGATGCGTGGCAACGGATGCCATCGACGTGACCGTGCTCTCCGCCGCTGCCTTGAACATCGGACCCGATGCGACGATCTGCGCCGGTGACGTGGTGACCTTGGATGCGACCACACCAGGTGCAACGTATGCGTGGAGCACTGGCGCCACCACACCCACGATCGATGTGACCACTTCAGGCACCTACAGCGTAGTGGTCACCAGCGGGCAGTGCAGCGCCACCGATGAAGCGAACATTACCGTGAATATGACACCGATGGTGGACCTCGGCAGCGACCTGGTCTTCTGCGGCGGCGAAACCAGCGCAACGCTCGATGCATTCTGGCCAAGCGCTACATACTTATGGAACACCGGTGCCACCACTCCGACCATCGATGTCACCGCCGATGGCACCTACGAGGTGATCGTGAGTTTGGGTGATTGTAGTAGTAGCGACGCCATCAACGTGGCCTTCGGTTCCTTCAGCTATGACCTGGGAACGAACCTTACGCTTTGCCCAGGCGAAACGGTGGACCTCGGCGCGGACCTGCCTGCTGGGAACGCCACGTGGAACAATACCGTGGTATCATCTACCTACACGATCACCACGGCAGGGCAAGTAACGCTGCATTTCGTAAGCCCAAGTGGTTGCGATGTTCGTGATACGATCATGGTCGACTATATCGATGTGGATGCCATCGACCTCGGACCCGATGTGACCGCATGTGCTGGTGAAAGTGTGGTGTTGGATGCCACGCTTACCGGTGCCACCCATCTTTGGAACGACGGCAGCACCGACGCGGTCCGCACCATCACCTCACCTGGAACCTATTCCGTGGAGGCCTGGCTGGCCGGTTGCTCGGTGGCTGACGAGATCAACATCGCCTTCACGCCATTGCCGCTGGTCGATCTTGGCCCCGACCGCTCCATCTGCCCTGGCGATGCCACCAGTTTCGACGCCACCACCGCCGGCGCCAGCTACCTCTGGAGTGATGGTAGCACCGATCCGACCCTGCTCGTGAACAGTGCTGGAACCAGTTCCGTAACGGTAACCGTGAATGGATGCAGTGCAACGGATGCTGCCGAAGTGTTCTTGTTGGACGCACCCGTAGTGGATCTTGGCGAGGACTCCACGATCTGCGAAGGCGCGAGTCTTGTATTGAACGTGGATGAACCGAACACCAGTTTCATGTGGGACGATGGTTCCACCACACCAATGCGTAGCATCAGCGCGGCTGGTGTGTATTGGGTGGATGCCCTACGCAACAGTTGCACGCATCGCGATTCCATCATGGTGGAGGTCTTCTCCCCGGCAAGCTTCGACCTTGGCAACGACCAGGTGATCTGTGCGGGCACAACGACCGAGATCGGCACACCGGTGAATGGTGCGAGTTACCTGTGGAACAATGGCGCCACCACACCGCGCATCGTGGTGGATGCATCCGGCGAATATGCCGTTACCGTTTCCATTTCGGGTTGCTCTGCGGCAGCTTCCATGGTTGTGGAGGTGATCACCGTTGCGCCCCCAGACCTTGGCCCGGACCGCCGCGCGTGCGAAGGCGAATGGGTGAACGTGTACGCCCCAGGTTCTAACGTGACCTGGTCCAACGGTACCGAGGGCAATGAAATGGTCGTTGGTAGCACCGGTCTTTACACCGCCACCGTGGATAGCCTCGGTTGCACGGCGAGTGATGCGGTCTTCATCAGTTTCACACCAATGACCACCACCCTGGACCTCGATGGAGATGTCACCATTTGCCCGGGTTCCATGGCCGTTCTCCACACCGAAGAACTTGCCGGTGCATCGTATCTGTGGAGCACAGGTGCCACCGGGCGGTACATTTCCGTGAGCGAACCGGGGTGGTACAGCGTACGGGCCACCGGGCTTTGCATCGATGCCACTGATAGCATGCAGGTGATACACGAGGATTGCAACACCTATGTGTACGTTCCCAATGCCTTCACACCGAACAACGATGGCGAGAACGACGTGTTCCTGCCGGTCTTCGCAGGGCCCTTGGACCAATACCAACTCGACATCTTCGACCGCTGGGGAGAACGCATCCACAGTAGCAATGATCGATATGCTGGTTGGGATGGTTCGTACAACGGAACACCTTCACAACTGGGCGTCTATGTGTGGAAGATCCACTTCCGTGTGCTGGCGCCAGAAGGGGTGCGCAGCGAAGAACGCATCGGGCACGTGACCTTACTCCGTTGATCCGGCTTTGAAGCCCTGCTCTTTCCAGATGTAGTGTCCGTCTGTAATATCACGATAGGCGAAATGTTCGCCATTCGTGACGCGCGCAATGCGTTCGTTGATCAACAACACCTCATCATGTTCGGCAGGGATCACAGCCTTGCCGGTGCGGTCGAATACACCCACGTGATCACCACCGCCTACCATGATGCCGAAGCGAGCATCGGCCAAGGTGCCTAGCGTGGGTGCGATCACTTCTTTCCCCGTGCTATCCACGGCACCGAAGAGTCCACCGACCTGGATGCGCGCTAATCCATCGTTGAAGTCCCACACCAGGTCATACTTCGCATCGATCAACATGGTACCACGCTGATCCACCAAGCCCCACTTGTTCTTCTTCTTCACCGGGAACAAGGGACCTTTGGTACCGCCCACATCAACGTACTGGAACGGTACGATGCGCTCGTTACGCTTGCCGATGATCCCACGCTTGCCGCCCGATTGCACCTCTGCACGGCCATGGGCGAAGTCGCCCCAGGTGGCCACATCGGGGCCAGCTTCGTAGTCCATGCCGATCACCAAGCGACCCGTTGTGTCGGCGTATCCGCATTTACCACCTTCCACGATCAAGGCCAGTCCATCATGAAAAGCGCCAATGTGGTCGTACTTCACCGGTAGCAAGGTTTCACCGTGAACGCTCACCAACCCCGTGCGGCCATTCTTCCGTACACGCGAAGGACCATGGGCGAACCCTTCGATCCAGTCATACTCCAAGGGAACCACCACCTGACCCGACCTTCCGATCACGCCGTACTTCTCTTCCACACCCACCACCGCACGGTCCCGGTGGAAATTGGCTGCCGTGCCATAGACCGGCGATATCACCATTTCACCGCGCGCGTTCACATAACCGAACTTACCATGGTCTTCGGCATAGGCCAAACCTTCTGACAGATCGCCGAGATCGGTGTAGACCATCGGCACCACCAGTTCGCCGCTGCGATCCACCGCCCCGAAACGCCCGGCGCGCTCCACCACGGCGGTGCCTTCGGCGAATTCACCCACTTCATCATACTCCACCGCCACCACCACCCGGCCAGAGCGGTTGATGGTGCCCACCCGGTCACCGATACCCACTTGGGCCTGACCCGTCACGAAGGCATCCACCCAATCGTATTCGGCTTTGATGCGTTCGTTCCCTTCCGTATCGACGAAGCCCCATTTGCCATTGCGTCGGAAGGGTATCAACTCGATGCTCGCCGTGCGGTAATCGTCCACCAGTTCTTCCATGAACGGGTAGTCGGGGAATTCGGCGATGAAGCGGGTGATGGCACCGACATTAAGATCCTTGGTGTAGGTCTCGTACAAGCTGCGCCAAGCATCGGGTACGCGGTGGTTGTCCGGCTCGGTCTTGATGAAGTTGCGATACTCAACGATGGTGCGACCGGGTGTGCTGAGCCGATAGATCTCGTCTTCAGCCTTGCGCACGTTCGGGTTGTCCGGGTGGGCTTTTATGAAGGTTTTGTATGCGGCGATGGTGCGGAGTGATGTAGCCTCTTCATAGACCGCATCATTGAGGCGAGCGCGGGCTTCGTACACCTCTCGTGCATCGCGGTAGTCGTCCACGAAGGTTTGGTAGGCAGCGGCCGTATTCACCCTACGCGCTTCCTGGAACGCCATGTGGTGCATCACCGAACGGGCTTCCTCGGCACGCGGGCCCGATGGATAACGATCCAAGTAGGCTTTGTAGGCCAGCACCGTGTTCTGCCCGCGCGCGATCTCCCACGCACGTTCATACACATGATCACGCTGGGCCATGATGCTCGTATGGCTCACTCCCAAGGCCCCGATATACACACGCTCCTTGTCCGGCGCAGCGGTGAAGGAGAGGTCGGCCTTTACGATGAACTGGTACGCCGAATCAAGATCGTAGAACGGATTGTTGGCACGCCCGGTGATCACGCTGAGGCCATACCACGCCGCTGCCGGGTGCTTCTTCACCTCCTTACGGAACAAGTCGCGCGCCTTGAAATAGTCGTGTACTTCAAGCGCCTTGAACGCCTTCTCCAACGGCCCGGCCAGCGCCGGTATCACCATCAACAAGGCTAGGTGGAGCAACCCTGCCCGCAACATCTTTCGCGCTATCACGGAACAAAAGTAGCGGCACGGTGTTCCGGGCTTGCCCACCTTTGCGCGTTGTGATCGACCGTACCGTGTTGATGGAAACCTCTTCAGACCGCCTCGAACGCCTCCTTACCCGACGCCACGCGTGGCTGGCTTTGGCCTTGCTGGCGGTGGTCAGCCTAGGTGCAGCCTTCGCCCTGCGCAACCTCCGGGTAGATTACGACTTCGAGAAATTCTTCCCGAACGACGACCCTGAGCTGGACCGCTACCTCGCCTTCCGCGAGCGCTTCGGGCACGACAACGACTTCCTCCTCTTCGGAATAGAGCGTGGATCAGGCGTGTTCGACCAGGAGCTGCTGACCAAGGTGGACACGCTGACCGCAAGGCTTGCGCGCTTGCCACGCGTACAAAAGGTGCTCTCGCCCACCCGCCTCTCGGAACCCGTGATCACGCCTGTGGGTGTGTTCGAGACCCCCTACCTGCGTTACGACAACGACACCCTGATCCGGATCGATTCGGCGCGTATCTGGAACGATCCGCGCGTGAAGGATCAGTTCTTCGCCGATGATGGAACAGCCATACTGGTGGTGCTGAACGCCGAAGCCAACCTACCCAAGGTGAAGTGCGATACGCTGTTGGCACAGGTGCGGAAAACCTTGGAAGCATGCGAACTGGCCGATACACGTATCGTGGGCCGCATCGTGGGCCAAGACCATTACATCAGCACCATGGTGAAGGAGATGGTCTTCTTCCTCACCGCGTCGATCGCCTTGCTCGCCGTGTTCCTCTGGATCGGCTTCCGCAGTCGGCTGGGCGTGATCGTACCCATCACCGTGGTGGGCTTGGCGATCCTTTGGCAGATCGGTCTGATGACCGCTTTGGGCAAACCCATAGGTATACTCACCATGTTGCTCCCGACCATCCTGTTCGTAGTGGGTATGAGCGATGTGGTCCATATCCTGGAATGTTACCTCGACGAGATCCGTGCTGGTGTGCCACGCATCCGCGCCATCGCCAACACCTATGCCGAAGTGGGCCTAGCCACCTTCCTCACCGCCGTTTGTAGTGCCATTGGCTTCGCCACCCTGGGCACAGCGAACATTCCACCCTTGCAGGAGTTCTGACTGTATACGGCACTAGGGGTACTGCTCACCTTCGTGCTCGCCTTCACCATGCTACCGGCCTTGCTGGTGCTTACCGATCCGCAGAAACTGCTGCCCGAGCGCATGCGTGTTTCACCGTGGAACGAACGCTTGCCCGGCTTCTTCCGGTGGACGATCCGCAACCGAAGGAAGATCCTCCTGGCCTTTGCCGGGATCGTGGTGGTTGGCGCTTGGGGAGCATCGCGGATCCGCGTGAACAACTACCTCTTGGAGGATCTGCCGACCAACGATCCCGTGAAACAAGGTTTCGTATGGTTCGAGGAGAAGTTCGGGGGCGTTCGTCCGTTCGAGATGGAGTTGAGCCTGGATGACAAGAGCACCGCGCATTCCATCTGGGACCTCTCCGTATTGCAACGCATAGAACGGGTGCAGCACCATGTGGATTCCGCCTATGGCGTGGATGGCTTGCTCTCGCCTGTAACGATGATGTATTCCATGAACAAGGCCTTCAACGGTGGAGACCCTTCGTTCTACAAGCTACCCGAGGACAGCGCCGAATGTGCCCGCATGGCCAAACGCATGCGACTCGCCGGGAAGGACGTCATTGGTGGTATCGTGAGCGCCGATGGCCGCACCGCGCGCATGACCGGGCGCATGGTGGACGAAGGCGGTTTCGCCCACAAAGGGAAGAACGCCACGCTGAACGCTTACATAGACCAAGTGGCTGGCGAGGATCTGCACATGCGGCAGACCGGCATGGCCTATCTGATCGACCGCAACAACGAAACACTGAGCACCCAATTGGTGCGCGGCATGGGACTGGCCGTGGTGCTTACAGCGCTCATCATGCTCTGGTTCTTCCGCGACTGGCGCATGGTCTTCGTGGCCTTGATACCGAACCTGGTGCCGCTGGTCTTCATCGCCGGTGTCATGGGCTTCTTCGGTGTGGACCTGAAGGTGAGCACCGCCATCATCTTCAGTATCTCTTTTGGCATTGCGGAGGACGACACCATCCATATGCTCGCGGCGTTACGGCACCATTTGCGCAATGGACTATCGCCCGCGTATGCGCTCAAACGCACTTATTTGCGCACTGGGAAAGCCGTTACCGTTACCAGCTTGATGCTGCTCTCGGGTTTCATCACACTGATCTTCTCGGACTTCGCCAGCGTGTACTACATGGGGGTGCTGATCACCCTCACACTAGCCTTCGCTTTCGTGTCGGAGCTGCTGCTGCTTCCGGAGCTAGTCCTGTCGATGATGCGGAAGCCAAGAGTGAAGTAGGCAGTTCGTAGTAGGCAGTGTTCCGTAGTGGTGGGCATTTGACTGCCAATTGCCTACTGCCTACTGCATCCCTCCTAAAGCGACTCCCACAGCCCTTTGAAGTCGGGCTCTTCCATGAAGGCGTCCTTACCG
>JAEYWT010000023.1 GCA_023428865.1 Bacteroidota bacterium
CCGAGAACATGTGTGGCAGTGAGGTCGTAAGCATCCACCTCGGGATAGGGGCAGTTCTGTTCCACCACGAAAACGTCCACGCGCAATTTGTACATCGCGTGGATCAGTGCGGGTTGCAGCTCGTTGAAATGGTGGATGCGCCAAATGATGCCCATCAGTTCACCGGTTTTAGTTCGCTGCTGGCCAGGTACCAGATCAAGCCATGTACATCGACCTTTCCCATGCTTCTGAGCAGGTCCAGGTAGCCGCGCAATTGGTTTTCATGCGAAGCAGCGGCTCGCCCGGTCTTGATCTCCAACACATGGGTCCCGGTGTCGTTCCGTACGATGCGGTCGGGTCGTAGCGCATGACCATCGGCGGTGATGATGACGGCTTCAGCTCTCACATCGGCCACTGCCGTGAACCATTTGTCCAGGGGTGCCGATCGTAAGAGCGGTTCGAGCCGTTCGCCCAAGGCGGTGGCTTCATCGGTGTTCAGGTCACCCCGTGCTACGGTCGCTTTCAAGGCATCGGCCAATTCATCGGCGGTCCGGATGGATGCGAGGATCTCATGCACAGTGGTACCATATTGGCGTTCGGCCCGGGAGGCTTCTTCCTCTTTGCTACCGGTACGAATGGACCAGGGAACACCCACAGTAGGTGTGGATACGTCCACCAATTCGTTCACCTGCGCGCTGGTCGGTTTCCTTGGTGCCGGTGCTGGGGCTTCATCGGTCCAAGCCAGCGCGGGGTTGCTGCTCACGAAGCTCGTCAAGGCTTTGGTGATGGCGTCGTTCCCTTGAGGTATGAAGACGTGCAATTGTTGCTCCGCCCGGGTGAAGGCGACATAGACGAGGTTGAGCGCATCGAGGTCGCGCAGGGTCTGTTCCTCCAACAATTCAGGGAGCTCGATATCCCTGAGCGCCTTGCTCTCGCGCACGAGTGCAGGGTCCAGTTCGGCGACGGCCTTGCCCGGAGAAACCCAGAACAACTCACCATGTTGTTTGGTGCTTGCCATGCGGGCGTCGGGGATGATCACCACCGGGAATTGCAGACCCTTCGACTTGTGAACGGTCATTACTTGCACGGCATCACTGCCTTCGGGAGCGGCGTTGCTGCGGTCACCACCGGTACGTTCCCAGTGGGCTATGAAGCCGCCGATGTCCTGTGCATGTTGGGCGCTCCAGGCATGGATCTCATCCAGTAGGGTGAGCAAGGCAGAGTCTTCTGCGGGTTTCAGCCCTGCGCCGCGTGCAATGTCTTCCACCAAAGCGGCAAGTGTGGTACGCAGCTCCGTCGTGTGCAACGTGGCAAGCCAATTCTTGACCGCACGTGTTGGGCCATGTCCTTTACCATCATGCGGAGCCACGTCGAGGTGTACTGGTCCGGTCGTATCCGTTCCGTTCGCCCGTTGAACGATCGCCAGCCATTGTAGTACCCGAACGGCAGAGGTGTCGTCGCCGTTCAGTAGGAAACGCAGGCACTCGATCACGAGCTGGACAGCGGGGTCTGCGGCCAATTGAAGGCCATCGGGCGAGACCACGGCGAAGCCATGTGCCAGCAGGTGTTCGGCCACGGCACGGCCCACACGTTTGGAGCGCACGAGAACAGCCACATCGCCCGTGGCGAAGCCCGCAGCGATCGCACTGCGCACGCTGTTCAAGGTGTGAGCGGCAATGGCATCGCCAAGGTCCTTTCCGCGCAGACCGGCATCGTCTTTCGTGATGCGCACTACCCCCATGTCGCTGCGCCAGGACGCTTGTCGTTGTTCGTGGTAGACCTTGCGGAACGAGGGCGCTAGCACCTCTGGCAGGGCATCGAAGAGCGCATTGTTGAAGGCAATGATGCGCTGCGCCGAACGACGATTGTGTAAAAGTGGTTCACCGCGTTGGAAGGTCCTTTGCAGGGTTTCTTCCCGTTGCACGAGGGCGGCATCGGAATGGTCAAGCCCGAAGAGCTTGGGCAGGTCCACGAAGAGGCGTACTTCGCCATTGCGCCAGCGGTAGATGGCCTGTTTGGCGTCGCCCACGAGCAATACGCTACCATCGGTGGAAAGCGCATGGTCGATGAGCGGAAGGAGCGCGTTCCATTGCAGTAACGACGTGTCTTGGAACTCATCAATGAGGAAGTGGCGGTACCGTTCGCCGAGCCGCTCGTAGATGAAGGGCACGGGTTCATCCTTCACCACTTCCGATACGCGCCGTGTAAGGTCGCTGAAGAAGGCCACACCGTCGACTCGCTTCAATTCCTCCAAGGCGCCGTCGATCTCGTGTAAAGCGAATGTGGGCAGCAGCTCTCGTGCGACCGCGCGTTGGATCACATACTGCGGGAAACCATCCTCGCGCAAACGCTCTGCTTCATGGAAGAACGTGGTTACCCGATCGGCGATGGTTTCTAGTGCTGAAATAGCGGAGGCGCTGGCTTTTCCCGAATTCAACTTGCCCTTTTCGATGGGGCTAAGTGTATGCGCACCAGGTGGGTCCCATTGGTCAGAGAAGCTGCTGAGTTTGATGAAGTACTTCAGGATGGCACCGCTATGGGCGATATCCGCCGGGCCTAAGCCTTGGTCGGTGAACAGGGAGGCAGCCTCTTTGCCCAAAGTGCGCACTTGGCTTCGGAAGCGCGCGGTCTCCACATTGAGTTGCTCCATCAACCGGGCTAGGTCCTCTGTAGAGCGGCCGCGTAGGCGGAGCAGCGGAGCGATGGAACGCTCGTTCAGCAGTTCGCGGCTAAGGTCGAGCAATGGCTTGGTGGGTTCCCACGAGCGCTCTTCATGCAGGAGTTGCAGGCAGGTGAGCGTAAGGAGTTCGGTGGTGCGTGGATCAGTGCCGGCGCGGTCTATCACGGCGTTCACCGCTTCTTCGCGATAGAATTCCTGCTCGGTGGTCATGCGCAGCTCCTGGTCCATGCGCAGGTCGCGCGCGAAGGGTTTCACCACGCGGCGTGTGAAGGCATCGATGGTACTGATGGCCACATCACCCCAGTGGTGTAGCATGTGGCCAAGCACGACTTCTGCCCGTTGCGCGAGTTCGGTGTGTTCGATACCGGCCAGCAATTGAAGGTGTTCGGCCACGTCGGCCAACGGTCCTTGGTATGGCCCTCCCTTGGCCAAGCCTTCGAGGTAGCCGATCACCCGCTCCTTCATTTCGGCGGCGGCCTTGTTGGTGAAGGTGAGGGCCAGCACGTGGCGGTAGGCTCCATGGTCGCTCTTCCCCAGGCAATGGCCCAGGTAGTGTTTCACCAGGGCATGCGTTTTTCCCGCACCGGCGGAGCTGTGGAGTACCTTGAACATGGGCGGTGGCCAAGTTAGCCTTGCTCGGTCGGTTGAAGAAGCGATGATCTTCGACAGGCATGCCGTTCGTGTTCATCATAAATTTGGGGCACACGAACAGGATCGACATGACAGTACACCACTTCCCCTCAGCGCCTGGCTCTTTACTGTTAAGCGCCGTGCTTGCCCTTGTGCTGGTCGCTTGCAAGCCGGACGAACCGGTTGAGCCGACACCTGCACCACCAGTGACCGCGGGTACACTGAAGGTGGTGATCCGGCCAACGTGGAACGGATCGCCATTCCAGATGAACGCGGTGTACAATAACGTTAGCGACTATCGCGTGAAGGTCGAAGGTCTCGTTTTCTATTTGGGAGCGGTGCGCCTAACCAATAGCGATGGTGCCATCACGGTGAAGGATATCGAGATCTTCGATCTGCGACATAATGGCGATACGGTCACTTGGACTGGTATCGCACCGGGCACGTACACCGAACTGTTGGCCGGTCTAGGTGTACCGCAGGCACTGAATGATGCCAATCCGATAGACTACCCTCCAGGACATCCTCTTGATCTGGCACGCGGCACCTACTGGAATTGGTCCGCGGCATATCGCTTCCTACAGTTCGACGGCCGATACGATCTTGATCCTGCGGGAACCAACGCACCAGCACAACTCTTCTCCATGCACACGGGGATGAATGTGTGCTATACGGAGTTCCAGCGTGACCTACCCACACCGGTGGTGGTTACCGCGGGTAGTACCACGACCCTTGTGATCAACATGGCGATCGATCGGTTCTTCTTCTCCGATACGGATACACTGGACCTGGCTACCGAGAACCAAAGTCATGGCAGCGATCCTACGCATGCCTTGGCCCTGGAACTCACCGGCAACGCTGTAAGTAGCATTACCATCGAGTGAAAGCGTGGCCCCTTGCTCTGGCGTTGATCGGCGTGCTGGCCTCCTGCCGCAAGGATCCGGCGCTGGTGTCCGAAGCCGGTGACGGGCCGTTCCATCTTCTACTTCCCGCTGGTGCCCCGGCATTCCCGATACCGGAAGACAACCCGTTGACGAAGGCATCGGTTGCCCTTGGTAAGGCGCTGTTCTTCGATCCTCGGCTTTCCCGGGATGGCACCGTCTCGTGTGCGAGCTGCCACCACCCCGATCGTGCGTTCAGTGATACGGTGGCGATCAGCGTAGGTGTAGCCGGTGGTTTGGGTATGCGGAATTCGCCCACCCTGGCCAATGTGGCATACCACCCTGCGTTCTTTCGTGATGGCGGTGTACCCACACTGGAACGGCAGGTGATCGCGCCGGTGAGCGATGAAGCGGAGATGGACCACTCGTTGGAAGGTGCTGCACAGGCCGTTGGTGGTGATGAACGATATCGCCGTTGGAGCATGCTGGCCTATGGCCGTGAAGTGGATCCGTACGTTATCACCCGCGCGTTGGCAGCCTACGAACGGACCTTGATCAGTGGTTGGTCGCGTTTCGATCGGTACTTCTACCAAGGACAGGCCACAGCGCTTTCAGAAAGTGAGCAGCGCGGGTGGGACCTCTTCCGCAGCGAGGCGCTGAACTGCCTGGCCTGTCATGGCGGGTTCGACTTCAGCGACCATAGCTACCAGAACATCGGTCAATACATGGTTTACGACGACCCAGGACGCGAGCGCATCTCCTTGGTGCCTGCGGATAATGGGAAATTCAAGGTACCGACCTTGCGCAACATCGCGTTGACCGGACCGTACATGCACGATGGTGCCATGGCCACGTTGGAAGAGGTGTTGGAACACTTCGCATCTGGCGGCGTGCCGCATCCCAATAGAAACCCGTTACTAACGACCTTTGTGCTGAGCGCACAGGACAAGGCGGATCTGATCGCCTTCCTTGGCTCGCTCACAGACGAACGAACGATCGACCAGGTGCCATGAAGATGAAAGTGATACTGTTCGCAGCTGGTGTGTTGGTGTTGAGCAGCTGCCAGCCGGATAAGGACCATGTGCGCATGAACTGGCCACCCGCGGGCACACCCATACAAGTGGAAGTGCCAGCGAATTTCCCTGCCATGCCCATACCGGCGAACAACCCATTCACCGAGGAGGGTGTTGCCTTGGGTCGATACTTGTTCTATGAGGAAAGGCTCTCTGGGGACAACACGATGTCCTGCGCCTCCTGCCATTCACCTTCGGTGGCCTTCACCGATGATGGTAACCAGTTCAGCACAGGCATCGCCGGTATACAGGGAACACGCAACTCCATGGCGCTGATCAACCTAGCCTGGGATACGCGGTATTTCTGGGATGGTCGGGTGTTCACCTTGGAGGATCAGATCCTTCAACCGGTGCGTGACCCCATTGAAATGCACAGCACCTGGCCGCAAACCATGGATAAGCTGCAAGCCCACGATGCCTATCCCGCGTTGTTCCAAGCAGCCTTCGGAACCTCCACGATCGATTCGCTACTGGTGGCGAAGGCCATCGCACAATTCCTGCGCACGATGATCAGCGGGAATTCGCCCTTCGATCGGTTCCAGCGTGGCGAAGGGTTGCTCTCTTTCGAAGCCAGTTCAGGACTTGGGTTATGGGATCGGGAAGGTGGTATGCCTCCGCAGGTGCCCTTCGGGCAGGGTGGCTTCGATTGTTTCCACTGCCACCCAACAACTGGTGGCCGATTCACCGATGGCCTGCTCCACAACAATGGCTTGGACAGTCAATTCACCGATCTGGGTGCGGGTGGAGTTACTGGCCTAGCTGCGGACATGGGACGGTTCAAGACACCCACCTTGCGGAACATCGCACTTACTGCGCCTTACATGCACGACGGTCGTTTCCAAACCCTGGAAGAAGTGGTGGAACACTACAACTCAGGTGGACATCCATCGCCAACGGTTGATGTATTCATGAAATTCACCACTGGCGGCCTTCAATTGACACCCGAGAAGAAGCAATACCTGCTGGCATTCCTGAACTCGCTCACGGATATGGACTTCGTGAACAACCCGGCGTTCCACGATCCGGGGGAGCCTTGATCAGGCGGCTGCCACGGCCGTTTCCACTGTGGGGGTCCAGGTGTAGCATTGCATGCGATCCTCGAACACGCCGGGTTTGAAGATGCTTCGCCCAAGTAACATGCGGGCACATTCCTGCACCCCTTCGGTGATGCTGGGGTGGGGGTGGACCAGCTCTGCGAGTTCACGTATCGGTGTGCCCAAGCGCATCATGAGCGCCACGGCTTCGATGGCGCTAGAGGCATGTTCGCCCACGGCGCGCATGCCGATCACACGCATATCGTCATCATTCGTCACCAGCAGTTTGAAGCAACCCTTGGTGAGCCGCATGGCGATGGCGCGAGCGATGCACGAGTAGTCGATCCGTGCCAAACGATAGGGGATCCCGCGCTTGCGACACTCCTGTTCGTTCAGGCCCACTCCGGCGACTTCAGGGTCCAGGAACATGATGGTGCTCACGTTGTCGTAGGTCAATTCTTCCACCTTGCCCGACCAAATGCGTTCCACCACATGGCGGCCTTCCATTTCGCCCAGGTTCACCAGCATGTTTGATGCTGTTGCATCGCCCACCACATGGATGTTGGGCAGTGAAGTGCTAGTGCCATTGACCAAGATGTTACCGTTGAACGGGTCGCGATCGATGCCAGTGTGTTCCAACCCCAGGTCCATCACGTTGGGTGTTCGCCCCACGGAGATCAGGGCCTTCTCCACTCGAACGGTCTCCTGGCGGCCATCGGCATAGGATAGGTCGTAGCGCACCTGCCCATCCTCCACAACGATGGAGTCGAGTTTGGCAGAACGATGGATGATCACACCCTTGCGTTCGAGGTTGCGTGCCACGAGCTCGGAGATGTCGGCATCTTCGAAGGGTAGGATGCGGTCGGCGCGGTCGATGAGGTGTACGCGCGTAGCACCCAAGTTGGTGAAGATGGTAGCGAACTCACAACCGATAACACCGGCGCCGATGATCACGATGCTCTTCGGGAGATCCTCGATACCGAAGATGCCATCACTGGTGAAGAGGTGCTCTTCGTCCACCTGTACACCAGGCATGGTGCGCGGTCTACTTCCCGTGGCGATGATGAAGTGATCGGCTTGGATATCGCAGGTATACCCTGGGCGTTCGATGCGCACGGAATTGGCTGAAAGGAAGCGACCTGTGCCACGTTCATGTTTGAAGAGCATGGTACCTGCCTTGTTGTTGGCGAGCATCTGCATATGGCAGGCATAGAGGTACTTCCGTTCGAAGACGGCTTCGTTCATGGCTTTGCCGACCTCTTCCCAGCTCAGGCGGAACGGCTCACGACCGCGGGTGCGCATGAGTTCGTTGGTACTGGAGACACGGCTGGCCACTTCCCAAAGGGTCTTGGATGCAAGGGCGCCGTTGTAGATACCGGTTCCACCGATGCGATCACGTTCGATCAGCAGGGTGCGTTTCCCGAGGTCTATCGCGCGCATGGCGGCCGCATATCCTGCGGGGCCTCCGCCAATGACACATAGGTCGAAGTGTTCCATGACCGGCTTTTGGACGGAAAGGGTGAGGTGGTCCGTCGGCCCGTTCATACGTTCCATCGTGGCCAGGGTTGCTCTGGAGGGTTTATCGCGCGGTTGTGTATCCAAGTGCGAGGTCTTTACGTAGACCGGGTGTGCTGATCCGCCACGCCATGGACCTACGCCGCGAAATGGGTTCGTTGATAGCCGCCCTTCTGGTGACGGCTGCGGCAGGTCAATGTCCGTTGTTATACGACTACTACGGAGCGCCAACGGCAACGCCGATGTGGTACTGCTGCTCGGGCACGAATTTCACCTTGTTGGTCGCATCGCCACAGCCGATCGGCAATTACACGATCAACTGGGGCGATGGCAGTCCGCTGCAATCCGGCGCGTCCCTCATCGCACCGCAGACGGTAAGCCATGTGTACGCATCGGCAGTTGCGGAATACACCATCGTCTTCACCGAGACCGCAACAGGTTGTGTGGTCACGGGCACCTTGGTGATGGAGGAGAGCACCAGTGCATCCATCCAGATCCCTGTAGGAGGGCTCACGCAGGTTTGTGCTCCGGAGGCCGTACTCTTCACCAACAGTAGTACGAACGTATCGCCCAACACCACCTTCACCTGGGATTTCGGTGATGGTTCGCCGCTGTTGACCTTCGACCATACCAATTGGGGGCAGACCATTTCGCACACCTACCAGCAAGGCACGGTGGACTGCGAGACGACGGTGCGCCTAACGGCGGCGAATACCTGCAATACCCTGCAAGGTGGATCGAGCCTGGCCACCTTCAACCCCATCCGGATCTGGGATATCGATGATGCGAGCATCGCGCCGAGCGCCACCTTGCTTTGCTGGCCTGACCGTACTGTCACGTTCGCGAACACCACGGATCGGAACTGCTTCAACCAGGGTAACATCTATCAGCGTTACGAGTATTGGAACTTCGGTGACTACTGGGGTGCAGGGCACGATAGCATCATCGACTGGACACCGTGGCCACCCACATTCCCGCGTACGATCCAATATCCTGGCATCGGGAGCTACGAGGTGATGTTGTTGGACAGCAACTATTGCGGGATCGACACGGCGTACGTGACCATCAATATCGTACCACCTCCTTCCGTTTCCCTCACCGCTACACCGAACCCTGTTTGTGCGGGCGAAACGGTCTTCTTCAACGAGACCACCACCGGCGGCGCGAACTACTTCCAATGGGATTTTGGTACAGGCGGTGGCTTCCAATGGACCGCGGCGGGTGATCAAGCGCACACCTTCAATACGGCAGGGACATATACGGTGCGGTATACAGCAAGTATACAAGGTGCCACGGCGGGTTGCACGGATACAGCATCGGTCGTGGTGGATGTACTTCCCAGTCCGACCGCTGGGTTCACGGTGGACAACGATGCCGCATGCAACCAGCTTACTGTAGCCTTCACCAATACCAGTGTGAACGGGATCGACTATGTATGGGACTTCGGTGATGGCACAAGCAGTACCGATCAGGACCCACCGCCTCATTTCTACGGAACACCCGGTAGCTACACCATCACCTTGCGGGTGGTGAACGGCCAAGGGTGCCAGGACATCGCCACGCAAGTCGTGCATGTTTACGTGCCACCACAAGTACAGATCGGTGCGCAGAACGTATGCGAAGGGGTTGTAGCCCAGTTCGCGGATCTTACCGTTACGGAGCCTGGCAACCCCATCACCTCATGGGCTTGGGACTTCGGCGATGGCACCACAGCAGCGGTGCAAAGCCCGAGTCATCTATATGGTGCGGCTGGTGGATATACGGTGACCCTAGTGGCCACTACACCATACTGCAGTGGGTCGGGAAGTCTGCCTGTTGTTGTGGAAGCCAAACCCGAAGCCTCCTTCGTGCCCGACTATTCGCTGGGCTGCTCACCGCTCACCGTTGCCTTCAACAACACCAGCGTTGGCGGAGTGAATGCCATTTGGAGCTTCGGTGACGGTGGTGCTTCCAATGACCTTTCACCTTCGCACACCTACATCAACCTTGGAACACAGAACGTGGACCATACGGTGCAATTGATCATGAACTCTGCCTTCGGCTGTGCCGATACGGCAACGGCGCAGATCACGGTGGCTCCTGGTGTACACGCGCTCTTCAGTCACAACGCCCAGCCCGGTTGTGCGCCACTATCCGCCACCTTCACCAATACCAGTACCGGAGCGGATTCCTACCAATGGGACTTCGGCGATGGTGCCACGAGCACAGCGGAATCACCGTCGCACGTATACGTGAACACGACGTTGTTCCTGCAGACCTTCCAAGTACGATTGATCGCGATCTCCAGCGCAGGTTGTGCAGATACGTTGGTGCAGCAGATCATGGCATATCCCATGCCGGACTTCACTTTCGTGGCGCAACCGGATAGTGGCTGTAGCCCCCACACGGTGACCTTCCCGGCGGTGGTCGGTGCGGTATCCTACCAATGGGATTTCGGCGATGGCTCCATGGGTAGTGGTCCTGCACCAACGCACATCTACTTCAATACCACCGATGTGGATGCCGTGTACCCGATCACGCTGATCGCGTCGAACGCCTTCGGCTGTGTGGATACGACCTACGATGAGGTGACGGTATTCCCGGTCCCTGCCGCGCAGTTCACCATAGCGCCCATCAACGGCTGCCATCCGCTCACCTCCACCATCACGAATACGAGCACCGGTGCCAGTAACATGAGCTGGAGCTACGGCGATGGTGCGAACTCGAACACGAGCGCGCTCAGCCATGACCATACCTGGTACAACTACGCCGGACCCGGTGCGGCCACCTACCCGATCAGCCTCACGGTGACCACCGATCATGGTTGTACCAGCACCGCTTCGGGTCAAGTGCAGGTATTCCCAGCTGTTACGGCGGCCTTCGTTTCGGATACAGTGGGCTGTGCGCCTTTGCCCGTTGGCATGACGAACGTGAGCACGGGTGCATCCACCCACACGTGGAGCTTCGGCGATGGCCAGAGTTCAACCGTAGCGTCACCTACGCATACCTATTTCAACCAGGGCTTGAACGACGCCCTGTTCAATGTCCTGCTCACTGCGACATCGACCTTCGGTTGCAGCGATACGGCATCCACCGTGGTACGTGTACACCCGCAACCGATCGCGCAGTTCACCACCAACACGCAGGCGGGATGCCAGCCATTGCCGGTCAACTTCCAAGATCTCAGCTTGGGAGCGGCGTCCTTGAATTGGACCTTCGGTGATGGCGCCAGTTTGGATGCAGGTCCCGGGAATACCACGCATACCTACACCAACACCACCACAGCGCCGATCGTTATCGACCCTCGGTTGATCGCCACATCAGTGCATGGTTGTACGGATACGGTACAGGCCCAGGTGCAGGTCTATCCCGTGGTGGTAGCGGAATTCTCAGTGGATAGCATCGCCTGTTCGCCTTTCGCTGTGGATCTGGAGAACAACAGTGTCGGTGGTGCAAGTCACCAATGGAACATGGGGGATGGAACCATCCTGGTCGGTTTCGAACCAGCGTACACCTACGTGAACAACAC
This sequence comes from Bacteroidota bacterium, assembly GCA_023428865.1. Lineage (GTDB taxonomy): Bacteria > Bacteroidota > Bacteroidia > Flavobacteriales_F > PHOS-HE28 > PHOS-HE28. The sequence goes on from JAEYWT010000023.1 coordinate 11,301, forward strand.
CACCACCGACCTGGTGCGCACGATAACACTGACCACCACCTCTGCGTTCGGATGTACCAGCTCGGTGTCGCGCACGATCGTTGTTTCACCCGTGCCATCGGCCGCTTTCCAGGCCACGCCCAACGTGCAGCAGTTCCCAAATGCGGATGTATTGGTGTTGAACAACAGCTCGCCAGGGCCATGGACCCATGCATGGAGCTTCGGTGATGGTGGTACGGCTTCTGTTGCTTCACCGGGTACACACACGTATGGCACCTGGGGCAGCTACACCATAACCTTGGTGGTCAGCAGTGCCAATTGTTCCGATACGGCCACACAGGTAATTTCCATAACACCACCGCTGCCTACGGCGAACTTCCTTGGCCAAGGCAGGGGTTGTGCGCCGCTCACGGTGCAGTTCACCAATACCAGTTTGCAAGGGGTTAGCTACCAGTGGAGCTTCGGCGATGGCGGAACCAGCACGGCGGATAACCCTACGTACATCTATAACGTACCAGGGGTCTATACCGTGACATTGACAGCGATGGGCATAGGAGGAGTGACCAACACCTTCACCAAGGTGGATTCGATCGTGGTGCATCCGCGCGCCATGGCCTTCTTCACCCTGCAGCCAACGGAAGTGGCTGTTCCATCACAGCCGGTCTTCACGTACAACCTCTCCAGCAACGCATCGCTTTACACCTGGGATTTCGGTGATGGCAATACCTCATCGCAGCCCAACCCGGTACACTACTACACCACAGCGGGTGTGTACGATGTGAGCTTGGTGGCCAACAACCAGTGGAACTGTCCGGACACGATCCTGATGGAAGCCCTGGTAACTGCCAATGGTGCTGGAGAGATCCAGTTCCCGAACGCCTTTACTCCCGGAAACACGGGTCCCACCGATGGCGTGTATGATCCGCGGAGCTTTACGAACGATCATTTCTTCCCGCTCTTCAAAGGCGTGGAGGATTACAAGTTGGAGATCTTCAACCGTTGGGGCGAACTGTTGTTCGTTACCGAGGATGTGAGCATTGGATGGGATGGTTACTACCGTGGCCAGCTCGCCAAGCAGGATGTCTATGTCTGGAAAGCATACGCCAAGTTCAGTGATGGCAAAGAGACCACATTGAAAGGCGATGTCACTCTACTCCGTTGAACCATGCAGCGTTACTACACCATCGCACTACTTCTGATGATCGGCACCGGCGCTATGGCGCAACAGGGCTATAAGAAGGTGCATTACCAGATGCTCGACCAGGCCAAGGTGCTTCTGGCCAACGAGGATTACGAAGAAGCGGCTAAGGTGTACAAACGCCTGCTGCCTGTCGACCCCTTGTTCGTGGAAGTTCAACACGACATGGGAGTGTGCTTGGTGAACCTACCCGGGCAGAAGGATAGGGCCGTTCAATACTTCGAACGTGGCGTTGAAGGCAACTACATTGAATCCTTCTACGAACTGGCCCTGGCTCGTCACCGGCAACAACGCTTCGATGATGCAGTAGCGCTCTTCGATCAATACCGCCAACGCAATGGGCGTATGGTGAAGGATGTGGAGGTGGAACGCCGCAAAGCGATGTCCATCCATGCGAAGGAGCTAACAGCCGCGCCGGTCGAAATGGAGATCCGCAACATGGGTCCGATGATCAATTCCTCGGCGCATGACTACTGCCCCCTGGTGACCGCCGATGGCAATACGATGTACTTCACCTCGCGCCGCGAAGGCACCACGGGGAACATGAAGGACCCTTATGGTCAGTGGTTCGAGGATATCTACTCGGCTCGCCGTATCGATGAGATCTGGACCAATGCCATCAGTGCGGGCGCCCCACTGAACACACTGGTACATGATGCCACGGTTGGTCTTAGCCCCGACGGCAGTTCAATGATCATCTACCGCACGCAACAGAACCTGGTGAGCGGTGACCTGTACGAAGCACGCATGCACGCGCGCAAATGGCAGCAGCCAGAGCTGATGACACCGCGCATCAATTCCGAACACCACGAACCAAGCGCAAGCATAGCACCTGGTGGGCAGGAGGTCTACTTCACCAGCGATCGTCCCGGTGGTTTCGGTGGCCGCGACATCTATCGCATCCGTCGCCTACCGAATGGAGAGTGGAGCTTGCCGCTCAACCTCGGCCCCACAGTGAACACGAAGTTCGATGAGGATGCGCCCTTCATGCACAGCGATGGCACCACCTTGTTCTTCTCCTCCAATGGCCACAACACCATGGGCGGGTACGATATCTTCAAGACCGTGCTTACCGACTATGATATGAACGGTTGGGCCGAACCGGTGAACATGGGCTATCCCTTGAACACGGTGAACGATGACATCTACTTCTGCCTGAGCGAAGATGGGCGCACCGGTTACTTCAGCAGCGAACGTGCCGAGGGCATGGGCATGCAGGATATCTACCAGGTCACCTTCCCCAACACCCAGTTGGATCACATGGTGGTGCATGGGCTCGTGGCCGACGCTGGCGATGAGCCGTTGAAAGCGCGGGTCCTGTTGATGGACGCCACGGGCGAAGAGATCGTGGGTGTGTACAACACCAATGCCCGCACCGGCCGTTTCCTTATGATCCTGAAGCCACTGCAGGAATATCATATGAGCGTTGAGTCCGCGGGATTCATCACACAAGCCAGCACGATCAAGGCCATTGCACAGGATGGAACACGCGAAATGAGCCTCGATATCAGCCTGCAACCAGTACACGCCGTGCAAGGGTTGACACGGAATGAAGAGTAGGATCGTAGCATCGGCTCTGTTGAGCTGGGCATTCCTGATGCGGTTATTCGCACAGGATGCCCAGCTTACGCAGTTCTATGCAACGCCTACCTATGTTAATCCAGCCTTTGCCGGGACTGGTTTGCAGACCCGGTTCGGTCTGGTGGCCCGCGATCAGTGGCCTGCGATCCCTGGCGCTTTCGTAACGGCCAATTTCGCTGTGGACCATAACCTCAGTGACCTGAGCAGCGGCATCGGCCTGATGGTACACCATGATCGGGCCGGATCGGGAGCCTTGCGATACACCAGTGTGACGGGTCAATATGCGTACGAGGTCCAGCTGAAGCGCAAAGTCTTCCTGCGACCGGCTTTGCAGATCGGTTGGGTACAACATGCCGTGGACTATTCGCGCCTCGTCTTCGGTGATCAGCTTGCCCGTGGTGGAACCGTGGGTACGTACGAGGTCATGGATGGCACCAACGTGGGCTATGCGGACATCGGCTCAGGCTTATTGTTCTTCACACCGAAACTCTGGTTGGGCGCGGCCCTTCATCACATGAACAGGCCCAACCAATCGTTGCTGCTCAACGAAGCGCGTGTGCCGATGAAGTTCAGTATGCATGGTGGTTATCGCGTAACCGTGCGCACACCGGTGATCCGCAAGAACCCACAGAGCTTCGTCTTTGCGTTCAACTATAAAGCGCAGGAGAAATATGATCAGCTCGATCTCGGAATGTACTTCGAGCGAGAACCCATCTTCTTCGGGCTATGGTATCGTGGTCTACCGCTGTTGAAGCGTTATGCGCCTGGATACGCGAACAACGATGCCGTGGCCTTGCTCGTCGGTATGATCATCGAGGATATGCGCATCGGCTACAGTTATGATGTCACCGTATCACGCCTGGCCGCTCATTCCGGTGGGGCACATGAGGTCACTATCGGCTATGAGATCGCGTCTAAGAGCAAGAGGCGCTCAGCCAGTAAGCGGCGTGTGGTGCCTTGTGCGAAGTTCTGAGCGCGTTCATCGTATACGGTCTTTCTTCCGCGACACTGCAGATAACGGTCGTGCGATCAGCAAAGAGAGCTTAGGTATGCGGTGCCCCAGGCCACTACGCCCGGTCGCTCAACTCCAGCCAGCGGTCCGTCATACGATCCAACTCCTTGGTGGTGCGCTCGAGTTCAATGGAATGCTCCATCACCTTGTGGTGGTCGGTGTTGCCTGACGCCATGATGATGAGCAGTTCGTTCTTGCGGGCTTCGAGCTTGGGCATCTCCTTGTCGATCTTCTGTAGCTCCAGCTTTTCCGCGTAGGTCAACTTCTTCTTGCTGCCATCGGTGGCAGCCACAGGCGTCGGCGTGGATGCCTTCACTTCTTCAACAGAGCTTTCCTTTCGCACTTTGGAACGCTCCAGATCCATTTTTTGGCGTTCGCGCAGTTCGGTGTAGCTGCCCACCCATTCCTTGATCCTGCCTTCACCTTCGAAGACGAGCAGCTTCGTGCAGAGCTTGTCCATGAAGTAACGATCGTGGCTCACGATCAGCAGACAGATGTCCAGGTCCGTGAGGAAAGTCTCCAAGGCGTTTAGCGTTGGAATGTCAAGGTCGTTCGTCGGCTCATCCAGGATGAGGACGTTCGGGTTCTTCATGAGCACCGTACAGAGATAGAGCCGCCGTTTCTCGCCGCCGCTCAGGGTGCTCACGTATTGGTATTGCTGTTCTTTGTCGAAGAGGAAACGCTCCAGCAGACCTGAAGCCGTGAGTGTACGACCTTTGTTCAAAGGGATCAGTTAGGCGATGTCGCGCACCACGTCGAGGATGCGTTTGTCTTCCGTGAGCTGCAGACCCTGTTGGCCGAAAGTGCCCAGGATCACAGTATCGCCCATGCTCACCGTACCCGCGTCAGGCTTCAGTTTGCCCACCATCAGGTCGATGAAGGTGGACTTGCCGATGCCGTTGGGGCCAACGATGCCGATACGGTCTCCACGTTTAAGCGAGTAGCTGAAGCCTTTCACGATCGGCTTGAAGGTCTCTGGCTTGTCAGCGCTTCCGAAGCTCTTGGTGAGGTTGCGCGCTTCGATCACTTTGCCGCCGAGGCGTTCGGTCTTCACATCGATCTTCACTTCTTCGCGTTCGAAGTTCCGCGTGGCGTCGGCCTTTATCTTGTCAAAGGCATCCAGGCGGCTCTTGCTCTTGGTGCCACGTGCACGAGGCATCTTTCGCACCCATTCCAACTCGCTGCGCATCAGGCCGCGCAAGTGCTGTTGGGTAGCATCACGCACTTCATCCAATGCGGCCTTCTTCTCCACGTAGTAGCTGTAGTTC